>DXBV01000101.1 GCA_019116345.1 Candidatus Allofournierella merdipullorum
GAAGCAAGCGCCCGATTACAAGACCATCATGGACGACCCCGCCGGCAAGTTCGCCGTTCTGATGGACGCGCTGAAGAAGGGCGCGGGCGACGTGCAGCAGCAGGCTTCCGCCGCCGCTGCCTCCGCCAAGAGCGCCTATGACGCCCATCAGGCCCAGCAGGCTCAGGCGGCGCAGCAGGCGCAGGCCCAGGCGCAGGCGGCCGGTTATCCCGCCGCCACCCGCATTCCCACCAACCGCAGCCTGATCGCCTACATCCTGCTGTCCATCATCACCTGCGGCATCTACGGCTACTACTTCATCTATTCCATCGCCCGCGATGTGAACACCATGTGCCGTGACGACGGCGAAAAGACCGGCGGTCTGCTGGCCTTCATCCTGCTGAGCTTCGTCACCTGCGGTTTCTACGGCCTGTACTGGGAGTACAAGCTGGGTAACCGTCTGGCGGCCAACGCTCCCCGCTATGGCATCACCTTCCAGGAGAACGGCACCAGCGTGCTGCTGTGGTACCTGGTCGGCTCGCTGCTGTGCGGCATCGGCCCCTTCATCGCCATGCACATCCTCATCAAAAACACCAACGCTCTGGCGGCTGCCTACAACGCCCACAACGGCCTGTAAGAAAACAGCATCGCCCGTTCCGGTGTGACCCGACAGAAAAACGCCCCCGCGGCCAATGGCCGCGGGGGCGTTCTCGTTTGTTGTTTACTCCTCGGAGCCGGTGCACTCGATGCACAGGTCACGCAGCTGTTTCTCGTCCACGGTGTCGGGCGCGCCGCTCATCAGCTCGCTGGCGTTCTGCACCTTGGGGAAGGCGATGACGTCTCGGATGGAATCGCGGCCCAGCATCAGCATCACCAGACGGTCCAGACCGATGGCCCAGCCGCCGTGAGGGGGCGCACCGTAACGGTAGGCGTCCATCAGGAAGCCGAAGTTCTCCCGGGCGCGCTCCTCAGTGAAGCCCAGCGCCTTGAACATCCGGGCCTGCAGCTCGGGGTCGTTGATACGGATGGAACCGCCGCCCAGCTCCACGCCGTTGAGCACCACGTCGTAGGCGTTGGCGTAGCAGGCGCCGGGGTCGGACTCCACCTTGTCCATGGAGTCCTCGGTGGGCATGGTGAAGGGATGGTGCATGGCCATGAAGCGGCCCTCCTCCTCGCTGTACTCGAACAGCGGGAAGCGCACCACCCACAGGAAGTTGAACTTGGCGGGGTCGATGAGCTCGCAGCGGCGGCCCACCTCCAGACGGACCTGGCCCAGGGCGGTGCAGGCGCGGGTGGAGTTCTCATCGCTCACCACCAGCAGCACGTCGCCGCACTCGGCGCCCGCGGCGTTGCGCAGGGCGGCCTTCTCCTCCTCGGTGAGGAACTTCTCAAAGCTGGAGGTCTCGCCCTCCTCGGTGAGGCGGGTGTAGGCCAGGCCCTTGACGCCGTAGGTCCTGGCCACGTCCACCAGCTTGTCGATGGTCTTGCGGGTCAGCTGATGGGCCAGGCCCTTGCAGTTGATGAGGCGCACGCTGCCGCCGGCGGCAATGGCGTTCTTAAAGGGGGCGAACTCGGTGGAACGCACCGCGTCGGTCACGTCCTGCAGCTCCAGGCCGAAACGGGTGTCCGGCTTGTCGGAGCCGAAGCGGGCCATGGCCTCGTCCCAGCTGAGGCGCTCGAAGTGCTCGGGCAGGTCGATGTCCAGCACTTCCTTCCACAGCTTCTTCAGCAGGCCCTCGCAGATCTCCATCACGTCGTCCTCGGAGACGAAGCTCATCTCCAGGTCGATCTGGGTGAACTCGGGCTGACGGTCGGCACGCAGGTCCTCGTCGCGGAAGCAGCGGGCGATCTGGAAGTAGCGGTCAAAGCCGGAGAGCATCAGGATCTGCTTGTAGATCTGGGGAGACTGGGGCAGGGCGTAGAAATGGCCCGGCTGCACCCGGCTGGGCACCAGATAGTCGCGGGCGCCCTCGGGGGTGGACTTCATCAGCATCGGAGTCTCGATCTCGCAGAAGTGGTTGTCGCACAGGAAGTTGCGGGTGACCTGGCAGATCTTGCTGCGCACCACCAGCGGCTCGTGCATGGCCGGGCGGCGCAGGTCCAGATAGCGGTACTTCAGGCGCAGCTCGTCCTTGACCTTGATCTCGTCCCGGATCTCAAAGGGAGTGGTCTCTGCGGCGCTGAGCACCCGCAGCTCGCTCACATACAGCTCCACCTCGCCGGTGGGGATCTTGTCGGTCTTGGCGTCCCGCTCACGCAGGGTGCCCTTGGCAATCACGACATACTCGCTCTTCAGGCTGCCGGCCTTCTCGAACACGGCCCGGTCGGTGCCGTCGTCGAACACCAGCTGCAAAATACCGGTGGTGTCCCGCAGGTCCACAAAGATGATGCCGCCCTTGTCGCGGCACTTGGCCACCGAACCGGCCACCACCATCTCCTGCCCGGCATCCGCCAGGCGCACTTCGCCGCAATATCGGGTGCGGCGCAGGTTGCCCATGGTCTCCATTTTTGGTTCCTCTTTTCCGCGCCGGACGAAACGGTCCGGCGAACAGTCTTTTTACATCAGTTCATTATACTTGCTTTTGGCGCCGAATACAAGGAAAAGGCGCAAAAAATGCCGCCCCCGGGAAGGGGACGGCGCTTTTTTTCGGATTTTACTGCTGGGCGGGGTAAGCGCGGTTGATGGAGTCCTGCATGATGCACCAGTTCACGATGCTCAGGCCGAAGAGGGACAGCACCAGATACAGCACGCTGTTGTCGGGCGCGCCGATGGCCATAAACGCCTTGCCCATCTTGTAGTTCCAGTAGTAGCCGAAGATGCCGCAGGTGACGATGGTCAGCACAACGGCCAGCACACCCTCCATCTGCCACTCGTTGGGGTTGACGGTGCGGGCAGACTCGTTGAGGGTGTACATCCAGTACAGCCCGTAGATGCCGCAGGTCACGATGCTGAGGATGACGCAGAGTACGATGTTCTTGTTCATGATTTCCTTCCTCCTGAGAAGATATTAAAGAATATGCTGCTCTATTAACGATTCATCCCCTGTGAAATATGACATTTTTTATCCGTATTTGTAAAAAGATGGGTCTTTTATTCGAAATCCAGGAATTCCGCCGCCTCGGCGTCGCTGGGCATGCGCCAGTCGCCCCGGGGCGAGAGGCTCACCGAGCCCACCTTGGGGCCGTCCGGCAGGCAGCTGCGCTTGAACTGCTGGGTGAAGAAGCGGCGGTAGAAGGTCTTGAGGGTGGTGCGCACCGTCTCCCGGCTCACCTCGGGATAGGCAAGGCAGGCCATCTCCAGAATGCGCTGGGGGGCATAGCCGTTCCGCAGCATATGGTAAAGGGCAAAATCGTGCAGGTCGTATTTGCCCAGGGTCTCCTCGGTCTTCTGCACCAGCGCGCCGTCTTCCGCCACCGGCAGCAGCTCCGGGCTGATGGGGGTGTCCAGAATGTCCAGCAGCACCCGGGTGATGCGGGGCTCGTTGTCGCACAGACGGCGGGCGTGCCAGGCCACCATGGCCTGCACAAGGGTCTTGGGCACCGAGGCGTTCACCCCGTACATGCTCATCTGGTCGCCGTTGTAGGTGCACCAGCCCAGCGCCAGCTCGGACAGATCGCCCGTGCCCACCACGATGCCGCCCTCCTGGTTGGCCAGGTCCATCAGGATCTGGGTGCGCTCCCGGGCCTGGGCGTTCTCAAAGGTGGTGTCGTAGAGGTCGGCGGGATGGCCGATGTCCGCAAGGTGGCCGTCCAGGGCGTTTTTGATGGGGATCTCCCGGTATTCCGCGCCGGTGAGCTGCGCCAGCGACGCGGCGTTGCCGAAGGTGCGCTTGGTGGTGCCCACGCAGGGCATGCTCACCGCCAGCACATCGGAGGCGGGGCGGCCCAGCCGCTCCATCGCCTGCAGTGCCGCCAGGAAGGCAAGGGTGCTGTCCAGCCCGCCGGACAGGCCGATGACCGCCCGCTTGGCCCCGCTGGCTTCCAGCCGCCGGGCAAGGCCGGCCGCCTGAATGTGAGCGATCTCCGCGCAGCGCCCGTCCAGCTTCGCCGGGTCGCCGGGCACAAAGGGCAGCCGCTCCTCCGGCCGCCGGGCCAGCAGTTCCATCTGGGCGTCCGGGTCGATGAGGTCCGCCGCCAGCCGCACGGTGCGGTAAACACCGGGGCGCATGCTCTCCATATAGGAGCCGTGGCGCATCCGGTCGGCCCGTACCCGCTCGATGTCCACCACCGCCCGGATGACGCTGCCGGGGGCAGGATACAGCTGTTCGGCCAGGATGCGGCCGTTCTCACAGATCATGCCGTGGCCGCTGAACACCAGGTCAGTGGTGCTCTCGGTCTGCCCCGCGCCGGCGTAGACATAGACGCAGTCGCACCGGGCGGACTGGCCCGCCACCAGCTGGCGGCGGTAGTCGCTCTTTGTGACCGTCTCGTTGCTGGCGGAGGGGTTCAGGATAAGGTCCGCCCCGGCCAGGCAGGCGGGGCCGCTGGGCGGAGCGGGGGCCCACAGGTCCTCGCAGATCTCCGCCCCCAGCACCACCGCGCCGGTGCGGTCGGTCACCAGCAGGTCCTCGCCGAAGGGCACCTGGATGCACTCGCCGTTTTCCAGCGGCCAGAGCACGCTGTCCGACCGGCGGGCCGAGGCAGGGGCGAACCACCGCTTTTCGTAAAATTCGCCGTAGTTGGGCAGACAGCTCTTGGGCACCACGGCCACCGGAGCGCCGCCGTGCAGAAACACCAGGCAGTTGAAGAGCTGGTTGTCCGCACGCACCGGCGCGCCCACCGCCATCAGGCCTTTGAAGCCCTTTTCCCAGGCCTCCTTTGCCAGCCGGTTCACCCAGTGGCAGGCGGCGTCCAGAAGGCGGGTCTGGCCGAACAGGTCGGCGCAGGTGTAGCCGGTGATGGCCAGCTCCGGGAACAGGAGCACGCCCGCGTCGGCGTTCTCCACCGCCAGCGCCAGCATCTCCCGGGCGTTGCGCTCGGGCGCGGCGATGTGCACCCGGGGCGCGGCGGCGGCCACGGTAAGCAGTTGTGATCTCATGGGTCCTCCCCCTTGCAGCGCCTGCGCGGGCAGGCGGTTTTTCGCTTTGTCCTATTATAACACATCCTCTTCGGCCACAACACCCACCCGGCGAAAAAAGGGCGGCGCGGCGTTTCCGAAAGGACAAAAAAAGCAGACGAAAAGCCAAATGTCTCCCCCTTGTCCGGCCCGCCGGGACGGGGGTATAATGGGGTCGCAAAGCACCCCTCGGCGGTGCAATTCCGGACCGAATTTTTGTAGAAAAAGGAGCATTGACATCATGCAACTTACTGCCACCCAGCTGACCCTGCCGGGCGCGCTGCCCGGGCCGCAGGACCCCCAGCCCTTCTTCCGCGCGCCGGTGCAGGACCTCAAGGTGCTCCAGAACGGCACCTTCCTGCCCCGGGACGAGGAAGGCTACGGCGTGGGGTGCGGCGCGCGCACCCTGCCCTACCGCATGCAGGACCGCTACACCCGCAGCAGCGAGCCGGTGAGCCTGCCGGCGCTGGTGCTGGAAAACGATCATCTGAAAGCCACCCTGATGCCCACCCTGGGCGGGCGGCTGTGGTCCCTGTTCGACAAGGACGAAGGGCGTGAGCTGCTGTTTGAAAATCCGGTGCTGCGGGTGGCGAACCTGGGCATCCGCAACGCCTGGTTCTCCGGCGGCGTGGAGTGGAACCTGGGCCACACCGGCCACCATGTGTTCACCTGCTCGCCGCTGTACTGCTGCAAGGTGACCGCCGCCGACGGCGAAGAGTTTTTGCGGATGTACCAGTACGAGGCCATCCAGCGGCAGGTCTACCAGCTGGACTTCCACCTGCCCGACGGCGCAAAGCAGCTGGCGGTGCATGTGCGCATCGAGAACACGCTGGACAGCGCCTCTCCCCTCTACTGGTGGACCAACACCGCCGTGCCGCTGACGGTCCGCACCCGGGTGTTCAGCCCCTCGGGCCAGGTGCTGCACCAGCTGCAGATGACCGATTACGGCGTGAACCCGGGCTTCGGCCGGTGCGAGATGCCCTGCCCGCCCACCATGGGCGGCGCGGACGCCAGCTACCCCTGGGACATTCCCTTCTCCACCGAGTACTTCTTCCAGAACGAGCGCACCGAGCCGGCCCCCTGGGAGGTGGCCGCCGAGGAGGACGGGCGCGGCCTGTTTGAGCGCAGCACCCAGCCTCTCTTCGCCCGCAAGATGTTCTGCTGGGGCAACCTGCAGGGCGGGCGGCACTGGTGCGATTACCTCTCGAATCCCGGCGAGGGCGACTACATCGAGGTGCAGGCGGGCCTCGCTCCCACACAGCTGCACACCGCCACCATCGGGCCGAAGGCCGTTGTGTCCTTCACCCAGATCTTCGGCGCCTTCACCGCCCCCGCCAACCACGTGGCCGGCGAGTGGCACGACGCCCGGGACAAGGTGGCCCGGCAGGTGGAGACCCTGCTGCCCACCGCCGATGTGGCGGCCATCGACGCCGCCTGCGCCGCGGCGGCGACCCTGCCCGGCGGCTCGCTGCTCTTTGCGGGCGACGAGCGGGGCGGTCTGGAGCGGCTGCGCCGCGCCGCCGAGGGCGAGGGCGACTTCACGCCCCATCTGGCCTTCCCCGCCCCCGACCCGGAGAGCGCTCTCTGGCCCTGGGTGGAGGCGCTGGGCGGCGGCATGCTGCCCGACGCGGCCCTGCCCGCCGCCTACATGACCGCTCCCGAGTGGCTGGGCCGTCTGGAGGCTCTGGCCGCCCGTCCCGACGCCACCGCCGCCGCCCGCTTCCAGTGGGCCGTGGCGCTGGCGGAGAACGACCGCGAGGCCGAGGCCCTGCCCGTTCTGGAGGCGCTGGCCGCCGCCGGCGACGCCTTTGCCGCCGCCGCGCTGGGCAAACTGGCCGCCCGCCGGAATGACTGGGCCGCCGCTGCGGACTGGTTCACCGCCGCCCACCGCCTGGAGGGCGACAAGCTGGACGTGAGTTTTGCGGAGCTGGCGCTGGAGGGCCTTGTGCGGGCCGGCCGCCACGGCGAAGCCTGGGCCCTGTGGCAGGCGCTGCCCGAAAACCGCCGCACCCAGAGCGCCCGGCTGTCCGCTGCGGAAGCCGCGGTGAAACTGGGCAAGCTGGATTTCGTGGACGAGTGCTTCCGGGTGGATTACGCCATGATCCGCGAGGGCGCGCTGGGCCTGGCCAACGTGTGGTTCGAGGCCGAGGCGCGGAAGAAAGCCGCCGCCGAGGGCCGTGCCTTCACCGAGGCGGACATCGACCGCACCCTGCCGCTGCCCCGGGAACTGGATTACCGGATGTCCTGAAAAAAGGCATAAAAAACTCCCGGCCGCCCGGCCGGGAGTTTTTTGTTTACCGTTTGGGATTGACGATGCTGCGCCACTCCAGATCGCCCCGCTCCAGGCCGTGGATGAGCACCTCGGCGGTGGCGATGTTGGTGGCCAGCGGGATGTTGCGCACGTCGCACAGACGCAGCAGGTTCATCTCGTTGGGCTCGTGGGGCTTGGCGCTGATGGGGTCCCGGAAGAACAGCAGCAGGTCGATCTCGTTGCAGGCGATGCGCGCCGCGATCTGCTGGTCGCCGCCCTGCACGCCCGCCAGGAAGCACTGGATGGGCAGACCGGTGGCCTCGCTGACCACCTTGCCCGTGGTGCCCGTGGCCACCAGCGTGTGCTGGCTGAGGATGCCGCAATAGGCGATGCAGAACTGGACCATCAGTTCTTTTTTGGTGTCGTGCGCGATCAACGCGATGTTCATGGTATTTCCTACCCCCTGCTCTGTTTCCCAACGTTTATTACACGATGTTCGTAGTACGGATATGATTGAAAAAACGCCTGCGGCGGCTTTTCAGCCCCACACGGCGAGTGGCACCCGCTGGCCCAGAAGGCGGCGGGCAAGGTTGTCCACCGCGCGGAAGGCCAGGGTGTCGGCGGGCAGCGCCTGTCCTTTGGCGGCGCACACCTGAAGCTGGCTGCTCTCGGGCACCACGGCGATCAGCTGGGCGCCCACTGTGTCGATGCATTCGTCCAGGTCCCGCACCGCGCCGCCGAAGCTGCCCGGCCCCACCCGGTTGAGCACCAGGCGGACCTGTTTTGCGCCGGCGGCAAAGGCCTCGTCCGCCGCGATGTGGCCGTCACGCAGAGTGACGGGGTCCGGCGTGAGCACCAGCAGCACCGTTTCGCTCACCGAAAGCGCCGCTTTGAAAGGCGCCCCCAGGCCGGCGGCGGTGTCCACCAAAACCCAGTCGAAAAAGGGCGACATTTTTTCCAGCAGCTTCTTCAGCGCTTCCGGCTGCACCGTCCCGCCCCACTCATAGGGCGCGGAGATGACCGAGAGATGCGGATAAAGCGGGCTTTCCACAACGGCCTTCGCGCCCTCGCACCGGCCGCTGAGCACATCGGCGATGTCATAGACGGTTTTGCCGTAGACGCCGGAGATGATGTCCACGCTGCGAAGGCCGGAATCCAGCTCGATGAGCAGCACCTTTGACCCCGCGGCGGCAAGGCGGCTGCCCAGCAGCACCGACAGGGTGCTCTTTCCGGTGCCTCCCTTGCCGGAAGCCACCATAACGATCTTTGCGCTCAAATCCATGCCTCCCTGCCGGTTGGTTTCTGCCAGCTGCATATCGCCCCGGCGGACGGGAACAGCATGCTCGTATTATCATAGTAGCACAAACTATCCCGGAGCGCAAGGGATGTTTTGTGAAGAAGGGACAAAAACCGCCCGCAAACGGCGTTGTCACGCCGTTTTTCAGGGCAGGAGCTGGCCCGCTTCGGCGCTTTGCAGGTCGCCGGTTTTTTCGATGAAATAGGCGTTGAAGATGTCCCGCACCACCGGCAGCAGGTTGGAACCGCCGCCGCCGTATTCCATGATGGCGCCGATGGCGATCTGGGGATCTTCCACCGGGCCGTAGGCGATGACCGCGCTGTTCAGGTAGGTCAGGCCGTTCTCCTTGTCGTAGTACTCCGCGCGCTGGGGGCTGCCGGTCTTGACGGCGATGGTCATGGGGTAGTCCCGCAGGGCGCTGCTGTTCTTGGCGGCGCGGATCATGCCTTCCTCCACCGCGTCGAAGGCGCCCACGTTGTCCTCCACCTGAGCCACCACCTCCGGCTCAAAGCTCTCCACCACCTCGCCGGTGTTGGAATCGCGGTAGCTGGAGATGAGGTGGGTGCGGTAGCGGGTGCCGTTGTTGGCGATGGTGGCGGCGTAGGTGGCCAGCTGCACCGGGGTCACGGCGGTGTTGCCTTGGCCGATGGCGGCCATCAGCTCAAGGCCCAGGGTGAAGTTGTCGTCGTCCGGGTCGGTGGTGCGGCCGGTGTACTCCGACAACTCCACCCCCGTCTCGGTGGCAAGGCCCAGCTGACGGGCCATCTCGTTGAAGTTCTCGGCCCCTTCCCGGCGGCCCAGGTCGTAGAAATAGGTGTTGCAGCTGTAGCCCAAAGCGTCGTAGACGTTCAGGCTGCCGCCGCCCACATGGCCGATGCCCTCGCACCGGGGGCCGCCGCTGGTGACGTAGTAGTTGTAGCTGGCCTGGGCGCCGCCGCAGCGCACCGGCGTGTCGGTGGGGGTGATGAGGCCGGAGAGCAGACCCTCCAGCGCCACCACCGGCTTGAAGGTGGAGCCCGGCGAATACAGGCCGCGCAGCGCCCGGTCCACCAGCGGGGTGTTGGGGTCGCTGGCGTACTGGGCGGCGTTGGTGCTGCGCAGGTTCAGATCGTAGCTGGGGTAATTGACGCAGGCCAAAACGCCGCCGGTCTTGACGTCGATCACCACCACCGCGCCGGCGCAGGCCTCTTTGCCTTTATACTGCTTGCCGTTGGCCTGCAGGTTGAGGATCTGGTTTTCCAGCGCCTCGTAGACCTTTTTCTGCAGGTCGGCGTTGATGGTGGTCACCATGGTGAGGCCCGGCTCCGGGTCCTGGATGACCTCGGTGGAGATGATGACGCCGTTTTTGTCGCGGGTGACCTGCTTGAGGCCGTCGCTGCCCCGCAGTTTATCCTCACCCACCTGCTCCAGGCCCGCCTGACCGATGGTGTCGTTCATGGCGTAGCCCTTTTCCTTCAGGGGATAGCTGACGTTTCCGTCCTCGTCGGTGACTTTCCAGTCCTCGGCGTAGATGGGGCCCACATAGCCCAGAAGATGGGGGGCCAGGGTGCCGTCGGCGTAGACCCGGTAGCTGGTCTCGGTGATGTCCGCTCCCTCGCTGGTGAGGCCCCGCTCCTTCACGGTGGCCACCGTGCGGCTGCTCACGTCCTCTGCGAGGGCGAAGTTGTTGTTGTCGCTGAACTCCTCCAGCTCCATCTGGTAGCGGATGCCGCCCAGGATGCGCTGCCACTCGGGGTCATAGTCCTGCAGGTCATAGCGCTCCACCACAGCGGCCATCACCTGATCGGCGGTGGCGTACTGCTGCTTGACCAGATTTTCCTTCAGGGCGGCCAGCCGGCTCTGGGCGCGGGCGTCGTCCTCATCGGCGATGAATTCATAGTGGCCGTTCTCCGGCATACTGATGGGCATGGTGTCGTTCCATTCATCGCCGCCGGCCTGCAGGATCTCCACCAGCTCCACCAGCGTCTCGTTCAGATCGCCGGTGAGCATCAGCTTGTTGATGACCAGGTTGTAGCCGGAGACGTTAGAGGCCATGGCCCGGCCGTATTCGTCCACGATCTCGCCCCGGGCGGCGGGGATGCTGAACAGGTAGTTGCTCACCTGCTGGGCCTTTTCCAGCAGTTCTTCGCCCTGCACCAGCTGGAACTGCACCAGCCGCAGCAGAAAGATCCCCAGCACCACCACAGTGGCGACGATCAGCGCGCCGAGACGGCGGGCAAGGCTTTTTCGGTCCATGGGCGGCACCTCCTTCAGTGCGTCGGTGGGTGAAAGTCAGGGTTCAGGCGGGCAATGCGAAGCGGCGGTTCACCTGCCGGGCCGCCCAGAGGCTGGCGGGCGAAAGGGCGGCGGTGAACACCGCGATGGGCAGCACCACCTCAAAGTAGCGGGCCGCCGCGCCGGCGTAGCCGGGCATGGCGTAGAAGAACAAAAAGTCCACGCCGGTGACGATGAGGGCGCACACGCCGCTCACCAGCACAAAGTTCATGGAATTGAGGCGCAGGTAAAGCTCCACCAGGATGGCCGCGCCGAAGCAGACAAAGAGCAGTTCCAGCGCCAGCAGGCCGCCGGGACGGCCGGCGGTGAAGTCCCACAGAAGGCCGCCCACCGCGCCGAAAAAGGCGCCGGGATACTCCCCTTCGCACACCGCCACCCCCAGGCACAGGGGCAGGATGAACACCGGGCGTATCTCACCCAGCACCAGAAAACCGGGCGTGGTCTGGAGGGTGGCGGCCAGCAGGAGCAGCACAAAGTAGCCGGCCCATTTGCCGGCCAGCATCAGATTGCGCTTTCTGCGTGAGGTCATGGCGCGTCCTCCCTGCCTTTACTCCCCGGCGGATACGTCGGTGACGATGAATACATGGGTGAGTTTGTTGATGTCCGCTCCCGGCTCCACCACCGCGATGGTGGAGGTGCCGCTGTTCTCGGGCAGCAGTTCCAGAATGGTGCCCACCCGGATGTTGGCGGGGAACTCGCCGCCCAGGCCGGTGGTGATGATCTCGTCGCCCACCATGGCCAGGGTGTCCCGGGGCAGGTTTTCCAGCACGCACATGCCGTCGGCGGCGTAGTCCGCCGAGCCGTTCAGGTTGCCGCTGTCACGGGTGCGGCTCACGAGGCAGGCCACATAGGAGCCGGGCTGCAGGATGGTCATCACCTTGCTGCTGTTCAGGTCCGCCTCCAGCACACGGCCCACAAGGTAGCCCTTGTCGCTGACGACCACATCGCCCTTCTCCACCCCGTTCAGGGTGCCCTGGTCGATGGTGAAGCCGCCGAAGCGGTCCAGCGGGTCGCGGCTGATGACGAAGGCCGAGGCATACTGGAACTCGGGGTTCTCCTCCCGGATGTTGAGCAGGTCCCGGAAGGCCTTGTTCTCCGCCGCCAGCTGGTCATAGTCCACCAGCTGGTCCCGCAGCTCCTGGTTCTCCTGCTGGAGCTGCTCGTTCTCGGCGATGATCTGGTCGATGCGCACGTATTTGTCCAGCAGGCCGTCCAGCCCGCCGCTGAACAGCCGGGCCGCTTTCTGGACCGGGGTGAGCAGCGCGCCCATGATCTCCTGGGGGGCGTTGGTCAGCCGGCCGTTGGCGCCGGCCCAGGCCATCATGCCCGCCAGCACCACCGCCACCGCCAGCAGGATCTTGAATTTTTTGGTGTAGAAAAAGTCGCGCATGGGCAAAACTCCTTGCGCCCCGGCCCCGCCGGGGCGTTCAATTCAAAAGCGGGCGGCGAAAGAACGCCGCCCGCGCACAGTTTTTCCGCGCTGCGCCGCTTTTTTCGCGGCGATCAGAAGTGGCTGGAATCGTCGTCCAGCACGTCGCTGAGGATGTCCAGATGATCCAGCACCGCGCCCGCGCCCACGGCCACGCAGTCCAGAGGATTCTCGGCCACGTGCACGTCGATGCCGGTCTCACGGTTGATCAGCTGATCCAGGCCGCGCAGCAGAGCGCCGCCGCCGGTGAGCATGATGCCGTGGTCGATGATGTCCGCCGACAGCTCCGGCGGGGTGCGCTCCAGGGTCTCCTTGATGGCGTCGGTGATCTTCTGCAGGCTCTCTTCCAGGGCCTCGCGCACCTCTTCGGAGTGGACGGTGATGTTCTTGGGCAGGCCGTCCACCAGGTTGCGACCCTTGATCTCCATGCTGGTCTCCTGGTCCAGCTCGAAGGCGGAGCCGATCTCGATCTTGATCTGCTCGGCGGTGCGCTCACCGATGAGCAGGTTGTACTTGCGCTTGATGTAGGCGATGATGCTCTGGTCGAACTCGTCGCCGCCCACGCGCACGCTGCGGGCCGCCACGATGCCGCCCAGGCTGATGACGGCCACCTCGCTGGTGCCGCCGCCGATGTCCACCACCATGCTGCCGGAGGGCTCGCTGATGGGCAGGCCCGCGCCGATGGCCGCGGCCATGGGCTCCTCGATGACCCGCACCTGACGGGCGCCGGCCTTCAGGCTGGCCTCCTTCACGGCGCGGCGTTCCACCTCGGTCACGCCGGAGGGGATGCAGATGACCACCCGGGGACGGAAGAACATGCTGTTGCCGCACACCTTCTTGATGAAGCGGCTGAGCATGTTGGCGGTGATGTCGAAGTCGGCGATGACGCCGTCCTTCAAAGGACGCACCGCCACGATGCTGCCGGGGGTACGGCCGATGACCGCCTTGGCCTCGTGGCCGACGCTGCGCACCTCGTCGTTTTTGGTATCCACGGCCACCACGCTGGGCTCGCGCATGATGATGCCCTTGCCCCGCAGATACACCAGGGTATTGGCGGTGCCGAGGTCGATGCCGATGTCTTTGCTGAACATGTTGAATTTCTCCTTTTCCACACTCTATGAACGTATATGATGCGATAACGCAGATTTTTACTTCTATATTATAACCGCAAGCCCTCTGTTTCTCAAGCAAACGGGCGAAGTTTCGCATTTTGTTCAAAATTTTTGCAAAAGACGGGCCAGCCGGGAGACAGGTAGCCCCATGATGTTGTAGTAACAGCCCTCGATCTCCTCGCAGAAGAGGGCCGCGGCCCCCTGGATGCCGTAGCCGCCGGCCTTGTCGTAGGGCTCGTCGGTGGAGATGTAGGCCTCGATCTGCTCGTCGGAAAGCGGGAAAAAGCGCACCCGGGTGGTGGCGGTGAAGGTGTGGCTCTCGCCGCCGTGCCACACGCACACGCCGGTGTGGACGTAGTGGTCCGACCCGGAGAGGGCTTTCAGCATCCGCCGGGCGTCCTCCTTGTCCTTGGGCTTGCCGAACACTTTGCCGCCGCAGTCCACCACCGTGTCGCAGCCGATGACCGTGTCCTCGGGGTATTCCCGGGCCACCGTCATGCACTTGCCGAAAGCCAGGTTCTCGGCGGTCTGGCGGGGGTCGGCGGCGGTGAGGGCGCTCTCATCAAAATCGCTGTTCACCACCTTGAACTCGGTGGTGATAAGGCTCAAAAGCTCTTTGCGGCGGGGGCTGGCGGAAGCAAGGATCAATGACATAACGAAACGCTCCTTCGGTTTATTTCAGATACGGGTGCGGGTGTAGGCGAAAATGGCCAGGCTCAGGGTGATGATCTGAGCCACGCTGATGCCCATGGTGAAGTTGAGGTCCAGCTTGATGATGGACAGGTCCAGCACCGGGTGGAAGCCGATGCTCTGGGAAAAGGCCAGCCAGGAAAGGCCGGGGGTGCCGGCGGCGAGGCTGGCGAGCATGGCGCCCAGCAGGATGCCGGAGAGAATGAAAAAGCAGAGAAGCAGTGTGCGTTTCACAGGCGTACCGTCCTTTCTTTTGTCACAGGCGGCCGGTGGAGCCGAAGCCCCCCTCGCCCCGCTGGGTCTCGTCCAGTTTTTCCGCGAAGGTGAAGGCGCAGCGGGCCACGGGCATGACCATCAGCTGAGCCACCCGCTCGCCGGGTTCCAGGGTGCAGGGTTCGTTCGAGAGGTTCACCAGCCCCACCTGGATGGCGCCCCGGTAGTCGGAGTCGATGACCCCCACCCCGTTGGAGAGGGTCAGCCCCCGCTTGACGGCAAGGCCGCTGCGGGCGCACACCAGCGCCACATACTCCGGCCCCGGCAGCTGAATGGCCACGCCGGTGGGCACCAGCACCCGGTCCATGGGAGGCACGGTGAGGGGGCCGTCCAGCACGGCGAAGAGGTCCGCCGCCGCCGCGCCCGCCGTTGCGTATTCCGGGGCCTTCGCCCCCGGCAGCGTCAGGGTGTATTTCACGTTCATTTCGTTTCGTCCTTTCCGGCCCCGGGGGTCTTGAAATACAGCCCGCGGGTGAATTCCTCCGGCCAGGCCGCGCCCTTTTGCAGGGCGTTCAGCACCCGGGCGGCCTCGGCGGGGCTTTCCAGCGTGAACCAGGCAAGGCCGGCGTCCGCCGGGAGTTTTTGCAGCTTGTCCCCCATATAAAGGGGCACGGGGTTGTAAATTTGCCGCACTCCCCCGCCACAGCGCACCGGGAACTGCCGGCGCTTGCGGTCGGTGAGCAGGCCCTCCTTGTCGCAGTGGGCGCAGTCGGTGACGTTCTGCAGCGGGCAGGCCCGGGTGATCATCAGCGGCAGATGGCCGTACACGATGGCCCAGGTGGGCACGCCGGGGTCGATGGCCTCCATCTCGGCAAAGGGCGTCTCGGGGGAGACGGTGAGGGCGGTCAGGCCCAGGTCCTTCCAGCACAAGGCGGACAAGGGGTTCGCCACGTTGAGGCCGAAGCCGCCGCAGAGCTTCCAGCCTTTGGCCAGCGGCAGGTGGCCGATGTTGTGGATCATCGCGCCGGCAAAGCCCGCGTCCTTCGCCTCGGCCAGGGCTTTGGCGGCGGCGGCTTCCATGCCGCCGAACATCACCCGGGGCGCTTCCAGCACCGTTTTGCCCCTCAAGGCTTCCGGCACTTCCCGCCAGCGCAGCAGGGGCAGAACGATGCCCGCGAGGCCCCCGGGCAGAGGCTCGGGCAGCTGTTCCGGCCCTTCAAAGCGGGCCCAGAGCTGCTTTGCGCCCAGGGCATGCCGCCGGGGCGCGGGCAGGCGGGCCGGGGCGCAGCTCCAGGCTTTCGGCGCGCTGCGCAGGGCCAGAAGCTGCTCCAGCACGGCGCGGCGGGCGTCGTTCCAGGCCGAGGCGGGCAGATAGCCCGGCTCGCCCTCAAAGTCCACGCGTTCGGAATAGAAGGGAGTGCCGCCGGTCTTGGCCAGGGCCTTTTCCACGGCGGGGCGCTGGTCCGCCCGGGCAGGCTCCATCGCCCCGGCCACCGGCACTTCGGCCCGGCGGCCCGCCCCGTCGGCGGCGGCCAGGGTGCAGCCGCGTTCGGTCACAGTGACCGTGAAGGCCACCGGCACCCGCTGGGCTTCCCGGCGGTAAAGCTCCCGGATGGCGGGCATGGCCGCCTTGCTGGCGGCGGTGTCCTCGGCGGTGCGAACGCCGAACATGGCGCCGCTGATCTTGCCCTCGATGTAGCCGTTGGTGAAGCCGGAGCGGGAAAACACATCCTGCAGCTGCTGTTTGTCAAACGCCTCCCCCGCAAGGCTCTTGCGGCAGGCGTTGACGGCGGCGGCCACATACTCCGGCCCCCGCAGCCGGCCCTCGATCTTGACACTGGCCACCCCGGCCTCGGCCAGGGCGGGCAGACTGCCCACGGCGCACAGGTCTTTCAGGGACAGATGGGCCGCGCCGGAGCCGTCCGCCGCGAAGGGCAGGCGGCAGGGCCCGGCGCACTCGCCCCGGTTGCCGCTGCGCCCGCCCAGAAAGGCGCTCATGTAGCACTGACCGGACACCGACATGCACAGCGCGCCGTGGACGAACACCTCGATCTCGATGGGGCTTTCTTTGGTGATGGCGGCGATCTCGGCAAGGCTCAGCTCCCGGGCCAGGATGGCCCGCTCAAAGCCCATTTCCGCCAGCTGCCGCACCCCGGAAAGGGTGTGGACGGTGAGCTGGGTGGAGCCGTGGAGGGCAAGGCCGGGGGCCATCTGCCGCGCCAGGGCGGCGGTGGCCAGGTCCTGTACGATGAGGGCGTCCACCCCCGCGGCGGCGGCGGAGGCGATGGTGCCCGCCAGCAGGCCCAGTTCGCCGGAAAAGGCGGTGGTATTCACCGCGGCGTGGACGCGCACGTCCCGCGCGTGGCAAAAGGCCACCGCCTCTTTCAGCTGCTGTTCGTCAAAATTGCCCGCTGTGCGCCGGGCGCTGAACTGCTTGAGCCCCAGATACACCGCGTTTGCCCCGGCAAAGACGGCGGCCCGCAGGGCCTCGCCGTCCCCCGCCGGGGCCAGCACCTCCACCGAACGGCGAAGGCCGTATTTTTTCGCCAGGCCCGCGGCCTGGATGGGGTCCGGATGCCCGGTCATGCGCGGCTCTCCCGCAGGCGCTGCACTTCCTTCTGCAGCCGCTCCACCTCGCGGCGGGCCTGCTCGGCGGCCAGCTTCGCCTTGGCGGCGTCCTCCAGATAGTCCTTGATCTGGCTGCGCATATTGTCTGCGCTGGAGGCGTTCTTCTGCAGCTCGTCCAGGTAGCCCAGGGCCACCACCACGGCGCTGGCGGCCACGCTGGCCGACGGGCTCTGGTTCATCAGCTCGTTCATGTCCTTGTCCAGCCGTTCGGCCAGAGACTGCACATACTCTTCGGAATCGGTGGTGGAGATCACATAATTGGACCCGCACACCGTCAGTTTTACTTTGTTCGCAGGCATGGTTTTCCCTCGCAATCGCATGATTCATATTCTAAGCCGCGCGGCAAAGCGCCGTGGGTTCTCTTTTATACGCTATTATAATATATTTCATGGGCACAGGAAAGCCCATTTTTCGAAATTCCGGCCCATTTTGTTCCCCCGGGGCGCGTTTTCGGTTTCCGGAAACGGATTTTTTCTTGAAACAGCCGCCAAAACTTGCTAAAATAAAGGAGCGTGTGAACCGCTTTTTTACAGGCCGCACCGCCCTTTCCCGGCGGCCGAGCCTTTTATCCAACTCACAAGACAAGGGGAGATACATTTGGCAAAGTATACGAAACGGGAATTTGAGAAGCTGCTGAAAGACAAGCTGACCAGCGAGTACGGCGTCACGCTGGACGTGGCCAGCAACCAGCAGATCTACCGTGTGCTGGCGCTCATCGCCCGGCGCATGATGAGCGACGGCCACAAGAAGTTCATCAGCCGCGCCTACGGCACCGGCGCAAAGCAGGTGTACTACCTGTGCATGGAGTTCCTGATGGGCCGCAGCCTGAAGAACAGCCTGTTCAGTCTGGGTCTGGCCGACGTGGCCGAGGCCGTTCTGGCGGACGCTGACATCAAGCTGGAGAACATCTACGACGAAGAGCCGGACGCGGGCCTGGGCAACGGCGGTCTGGGCCGTCTTGCCGCCTGCTACCTGGACGGCATGGCCACCACCGGCATCGCCGGCACCGGCTACTCCATCCTCTACGAGTACGGCATCTTCAAGCAGAAGATCGTGGACGGCTGGCAGCAGGAGAAGGCCGACAACTGGCTGCCCGGCGGCCAGGTGTGGCTGAAGAGCCACCCCGACCAGAGCATCGAGATCAAGTTTGACGGCGAGATCGAGGAGAGCTGGCAGGGCAGCTTCCACCATGTGACCCACAAGAACTATTCCAGCGTCATCGCCGTGCCCAGCGACATGTACGTCCAGGGCTACGACGGGCAGGGCGTGGCCAAGCTGCGCCTGTGGCAGGCCAAAGCCCCCGACTTCGACATGAAGAGCTTCAACGCCGGCGAATACGGCAGCGCCATCACCAAGAACGCTTCGGCGGAGCTCATCAGCAAGATCCTCTACCCCAACGACAACCACATGGAGGGCAAGATCCTGCGCCTGCGCCAGCAGTACTTTTTGTCCGCCGCTTCCATCGGCGACATCTGCCAGAACCATCTGGCCCAGTTCGGCAGCCTGGACACCCTGCCCGAGAAGGCGGCCATCCAGCTGAACGACACCCATCCCACCCTGGCCATCCCCGAACTGATGCGCATCCTGCTGGACGAGTGCGGCTACGGCTGGGACAAAGCCTTCGACATCTGCCGGCGCACCTTCGCCTACACCAACCACACCGTGATGAGCGAGGCGCTGGAGAAGTGGAACATCGACATCTTCCGCACCACCCTGCCCCGCATCTTTACCATCGTGCAGGAGATGGACCGCCGCTGCCGCGCTGACTTTGAGCGCGCCTTCCCCGGCGACCAGGGCAAGATCGACTACATGGCCATCCTGGGCGACGGCCAGGTGCGCATGGCCAACATCTGCTGCTATGTGTGCCACTCCATCAACGGCGTGTCCAAGCTGCACAGCGAGATCATCAAGGACAGCGTCTTCCACGACTACTACCTCTACAAGCCCCAGGCCTTCAAGAACGTCACCAACGGCATCGCCTACCGCCGCTGGCTGCTGGCGGGCAACCCGGCGCTGACCAAGTTGTTGAGCGACGTCATCGGCCCCGGCTTCAAGCATGACGCCTCCCAGCTGAGCCGCCTGGCTGCCTTCAAGGACGACAAGAAGGTGCTGGACGCGCTGGACGCCGTGAAGAAGGCCAACAAGGCGGAGTTTGCCGCCCATCTGAAAAAGACCACCGGCCAGGTCATCGACCCGGGCTCCATCTTCGACTGCCAGGTCAAGCGGATGCACGAGTACAAGCGCCAGCATCTGAACGCGCTGAACATCGCCGCTCAGTACCTGTACCTGAAGGCGAACCCCAACGCCGACGTGACCCCCAAGACCTACATCTTCGGCGCCAAGGCGGCCCCCGGCTACTACATGGCCAAACAGATGATCCGCCTGATCTGCAAGCTGGGCGAATACATCGACGCCGACCCCGCCGTTCGGGACATCCTGAAGGTGGTCTATCTGGAGGACTACAACGTCACCACCAGCGAGCGGCTGATGCCCGCCAGCGAAGTGAGCGAGCAGATCAGCCTTGCGGGCACCGAGGCCTCCGGCACCGGCAACATGAAGTTCATGC
>DXBV01000102.1 GCA_019116345.1 Candidatus Allofournierella merdipullorum
TGTCCCTCGTTTTTTCGCAAAAAAATAAAGAGCAACGTCAGATTCAATCCAACGTTACTCTTTATATGTCCCCTTTTTTCTTTATGACAAATTAGCTGTGCTTTTGTGACATTTTAATTTGCCTCTGAACAGCATCATTTGTTTTGAACAAAGCCGAAGTCGTTGAGCAGAAAGTCGCTGTCGCGCCAGTCATCTTTCACCTTGACCCAGCACTGCAGGTTCACCTTTGCGCCCAAAAACTCCTCGCAGTCCACCCGGGCGGCGCTGGCAATTTTCTTCAGCATCTGGCCGCCTTTGCCGATGACCATGCCCTTGTGGCTCTTGCGCTCGCAGTAGATGTTGGCGTCGATGTCGATGATGTTCTTGTCTTCCCGCTCCTTGAAGCGCTCCACCGTGACGGCGATGCCGTGGGGCACCTCGTCCCGCAGGAAAAGCAGCATCTTCTCCCGCAGGATCTCGCTCACCAGCGCCTTTTCCGGCATGTCGGTGTAGGCGTCGTCGTCGAAATAGTGGGGGCCTTCCACCCCGTAGGCTGACAGGATATCGAACAATTCCTCGCAGCCCCTGTCCTCCCGGACGCTGATGGCCGTGACCTTGTCGAACACGCCCAGAGCCTCCAGCTGCGCGGTGCGCGCGGCCAGATCCGCCCCGGTTTTGAGGGTGTCGGTCTTGTTGATGACCGCCACCGCCGGCGTGCCCCGCAGCGCGTCGATCATGGCCTGCTCGGCCTCGGTGAACTCGCCGTAGGGCTCAAAGAGCATCAGGCTCACGTCCACATCCGCCACGCTGTCGGTCACGGTCTTGCTCATCCGCTCGCCCAGCTTTGTGCGGGGGATGTGTACACCGGGGGTGTCCAGCAGGACATACTGCACCGGCCCGCGGGTGACGATGCCGGTGATGCGGGTACGGGTGGTCTGGGGTTTGGAGGTGACGATGGCCACCTTCTCCCCCACCAGCCGGTTGGTCAGGCTGGATTTGCCCACGTTGGGCTTGCCCACGAGGGCAACAAAAACCGATGAGGTCTGCAAGGGATCATCCTTTCTTTCTTTCGGGCCAGAACACGAAGAACCAGGCCCCCGCCAGCGAGATCGCCAGCAGAGCCGCGGCCCAGAGATTTTCCACAAACCAGGCGGGGATGGTGCAAAGCACTTCCGGCTGCCAGAACAGCACGCCGCCCACCGCCGCCGCCGCAATGCTGAACGCCAGCACCGCGCCCGCGGCCATGTCCTTGGCGCCGCCCGCCGCACGCCAGTGGGCGGGGTCGGGGGATTCCACCGAGCGCTCGATGGCGGAGTTGACCAGCTCCAGCGCGATCACGCCGCCGATGCAGAGAAACAGCAGGGCGTATTCCGCCGCACTGAAGGAATAGAACAGGCTGGCCAGCAGCACATACGCCCCGGCGCACAGATGAAAGCGCAGGTTGCGCTCCTCTTTCACCGCGGTCCAAAAGCCCTTTGCCGCATAGCCGAACCCGGCAAAAAAACGCCGCATATCAGATCTGGTCCGCCGTGTAGGACACGGTGCGGGGCAGGCCCAGCTGAATGAGCACGGCCTCTTCCTTCTCCCGCATCTTCACCGCGGCGAGGCCGCCCTGTTCATGGTCGTAGCCCAGCAGGTGCAGCATGGAGTGCACGGTGAGGAAGGCCACTTCCCGCTGCAGGGGGTGGCCGTAGAGCTCCGCCTGCTCCATCGCCTTTTCCATGGAGATGACGATGTCGCCCAGCAGGCAGGCGCCGGTATCCTGGTCCACGTCGTACTTACCGTCCTCGCCCAGGGGGAAGCTGAGCACGTCGGTGGGCATGTCCTTGCCCCGGTACTGGGCGTTCAGGGTCTGGATCTCCGCGTTGTCCACGAAGGTCACGCTGATCTCCGCGGGCTGTTCAAAGCCCTCAAACTCCAGCACCGCGTTGCAGCTGCGCCGGATCAGGATGCGCAGACCCGAGGGGATCTTCACCTTTTTCTGCTTGTTTGTGATCAACACTTTGTTTGACACACCGTTTCACCTCTTCAAAATATGAATATTCCGTTCGCGGAGTTCTGTCCCCGCGCAAAAACGCCCTGCACAGGACGTTGCTTTACGAATTGCGCCGCTGGCGCGCTGCCCGGTCGTAAGCCTTGACGATCTCCTGCACCAGGCGGTGACGCACCACGTCCTTTTCGGTGAAAAAGACCCGGGCGATGCCCTCCACGTTTTTCAGAACGCTCAGCGCGTCCACAAGGCCGCTGCGGGTGCGGTCCGGCAGGTCGATCTGGGTCACATCGCCGGTGACCACCACCTTACTGCCGGTGCCCATGCGGGTGAGGAACATCTTCATCTGCTCCCGGCTGGTGTTCTGGGCTTCGTCCAGGATGATGAAGGCGTCGTCCAGCGTGCGGCCGCGCATATAAGCCAGCGGGGCCACCTCAATGGTCTGCTTTTCCAGCAGCTTCTGGAAACTCTCCGCCCCCAGCATGTCGAACAGACCGTCGTAGAGCGGGCGCAGGTAGGGATCCACCTTGTTCTGCAGATCGCCCGGCAGAAAGCCCAGCTTCTCCCCCGCTTCCACGGCGGGCCGGGTGAGGATGATGCGGCTGACCTCCTTGCTCTTGAAGGCCTTCACCGCCATGGCCACCGCAAGGTAGGTCTTGCCGGTGCCGGCAGGGCCCACGCCGAAGGTGATGGCGTTCTCCTTGATGGCCTGCAGATACTCCCGCTGGCCCAGAGTCTTGGGACGCACGGGCCGCCCCTTGGCAGTAACGGCCACAAAGTCCTGGGTGAGTTCGCGCACGCGGCGCTCCTCCCCCGCGCCGGCCAGGCTGATGCAATAGCGCACCGTCTGCTCTTCCAGGGGCGTGTGGTTTTCAAGCAGCGTGAGCATGGCGTCCACCGCGCGGGCGGCCGCCGCCACCTGCTCCGGCTCGCCGGTGAATTTGATCTGGGAGTCTCGGCACACCGCCGTGATGGAAAACTCGTTCTCCAACAGTCGGATGTTTTCGTCCCGGTTTCCAAAGATGGCCAGCGCAGTCTCCACGCTGTTCAGCTCGATCAGTTTTTCTGCCATTCCACACCTGCTCACTTGCAAATACTCGCGGGCCGTTCTATTCCACTGGGCCCACAAACACATCGTTATTATACCACAAAATATTCCAATAGGAACTGTCTGTTTTACACAAAATTTTAAATTGTTTTCATTCACCCTTTTCCCGGGCAATGTCCGCCTTGAAATCCACCGTCATGGTGTAGGTCAAAGTGCCTCCGTCCCAGTCCTCCCGGCGGCTTTCGGCAATGATCTCGGCGTCCGGGAATTCCGCGTACAGCTGCGCCAGGCAGGCAAACCGGGCGTACTGACGGGCGCCGTCCGGCGTGAGGTGGAACTGGCGCGTCTGCCGCTGGGGGACATACCGCTCCTCAACGGTGGCCGGCAGCGCGAACCCCAGCACGGTGAGCGGTCGGTGGGTAACACGCACGTCGTCACTCTCGGGCAACTGCGGGCCCAGTTCCAGTGTGCGGCCAAACAGACGCAGGCGGTAACTGCTCTCGATGCCCCCGGTGAGGGTCTCCGTTTCGTAGGTGGATGGCTGCACACACTGGTAGGTCTTTTTCACCGCCGCCACCACCAGCCCTTTGGCGTGGCTGGCCACCGGCTCCTCGTAGGGGTCGGGCTTATAGGCGCTCACCAGCACATCGCCGGCGGCGACGGTCTGCCCCACCCCTTTGGCAGCGAAGCCCTCCTGCACGTTCAATTCCAGAACGATGCCGTCCGCCGCTGCCACCAGGTCCACCGGCTCGTTGGACTCAATGGCCGGCTTTTGCAGCGCGGGGCTGGCCTCCACCACCAGCCGCCCTTTTTCAAAATTCAGCGATACCCAGCCGAAGCCGTCGTCAGAGTCCATGATCTGTTTTTCCGCGGCGCGCAGCTTTTCCTGGGTTAAAACGGCGCCCTCGCAAATATCCATAGAATAAAGCATCTGCTCCACCTGGCGGCAGGCCGCCGCGTCCAGCCCGTCATAACGGATGGACCACACGCCCTGTCCCAGCAGATGCACCGCTGCCGCAAAAACCAGCGGCGCGAGCAAAAGGCCCCAGCGCCCGCGGTACCTGCGCAGGCGGAAATATACGCCTTTTCGGCGGCCCGCCCGCAGCCGCACGCCGCACCGCCGCGCAAGGCGGGAAACCAAGAGATAGCTGCGGGCGGGCAGGCTGGCTGAAAAGCCTTCCGGCGTAGGCTGAACCCTGTAAAGCGGAATGCCCTGTCGGCCGCAAAGTGTTATCAGTCTTTCCCATTGGCCGCCGCTGGCGGTGAACTCCACGCCGGCGAAGCAGTTTGACCAAATTAGTCCCATTGTTTACTCCTCATTGGAAAATTCCGCGCGGAATACCCGCCCTTTTAATGTCAGCATCCGCCCGCCAATACCACACAACGTGAGATCGTCGCCGTACAGGCTCACCTGCCAGCCCCCCATATCCAGACGGATCCGGTTTTCATCGTAAAGCAGAACGCCTTTGCACCCTTCCACTTCCACCAGTCCTCCGCGCTGGATGTGCAGAATGGGCCGCCGGTAAAAACCTGCGGGCGGCTGGCCTACCAGCCGCTTGAAATATGCCTTGGGGCTTTCCCGTTTTGCCCTTCGTTTTTGTTTCATTTCCTGCCCCCTGACTTTATCGTGCTTTCTCTTATTTATATTAACCGGGAGGATGAGCTTATGAAGGAACTTCCGCTGCGGGCCGTATCCGGCGGTCTGTGCGCCGCCGCGCTGCTGGCAATTTTGTTTCTCCGCCCGCTCGCCTGCATCGAAGGCGTCCGGGCCGGGCTGAACAGCTGCGCGGAACAGGTCATCCCCGCGCTGTTCCCCTTTTTTGTGGTCTCGTCGCTGGTGGCCGCCGGCCCGCTGGCGAAGATGCTGGGCGTTATAGTGTGGCCTTTCACCCGCTTTGGTCTCGGCATTCGGGACGCCCGCGCCGCCACCGCGCTGCTGCTTTCCTGGCTGGGCGGTTTTGCGGTGGCGGCCAGAGTCATCAGTCAAATGTATGCCGAGGACGCCGTGACCCGGCGGCAGGCGCAGCTGCTTCTGATCTGCGGGGTTGGGTCGGGGCCTGCCTTTGTGGTGAACACTGTGGGAGTTCTGCTGCTGGGCAGCGCCCGGCTGGGCTGGTGTATCTTTGCCGCACTGCTGGCCGCCAACATCATCGCAGGACTGCTGGCGCGTCTGCTGCTGCCCGCAGAGCCTCTTTGCAGCGGCCGCGTTTGCCCCACCACGGCGGAACAAGCCGGAGACGTCGGTTTTGTTGCCGCGGTGCAAGGCGCCATTCAAAGCATGCTGACGGTATGCGGCTTTGTGGTCTTTTTCAGTTTTCTGAATCGTGTACTGGCAGAGTTTCTGCCCGCCTTTGGCCCTGCGCGAGCGGGAGCGGCGGCACTGTTGGAAGTGACCGGCGGCTGCATCCAGGCAAGCCGGCTGGGCGGTGCGGCAGCTGTCTACGGCTGCTGCGCCGCGCTGAGCGTACAGAGCCTTTCCGTCCTTTTGCAGGTGCGGGCGCTGCTGCACCGTGAGCTCCCGCTCCTGCCTCTGGTGGCGGCACGGCCTGTGCATCTGGTCTTCTCGCTGGGCGCGCTGCGCTTTCTGCTGGGCATCGTACCCGGAGCGGCCGCCGCAGCAGCGGCCGGGGAGCGGCTGATCGTGCAGAGCCGCACCGCGCCCGACGCTGCCCTCGTACTGTTTGCGCTGTGCTGCGTGGTGCTCTATGGCTGCGGCTTTACATCCGGCAGTCAAAAGAGTATAATGGACAGGAATTCTGAGAGGAGGTCCCGCCGTGTTTCGTAAGCATCCCGTCCCCGGCCAAAACGTCGAGCCGGCCTGTGAATACTGCGAGCATGGCCGCCGTGCCGCCGACCCGCGCATGATCCTGTGCCAGAAGCGCGGGGTCGTTTCGCCCTATTTCCACTGCAAGAAATTTCTGTATGACCCCATCCAGCGCATCCCCCGCCGCCAGCCCCGACTGCCCAGCTTTTCCCCGGAGGATTTTCAGTTGGATTGACCGTTTGCTCTTGACGCACGGCCCTTTTTCCGTTACAATGATAACCGTTCCGCTGGAATAGCTCAGTCGGTAGAGCAGCTGATTCGTAATCAGCAGGTCGCGTGTTCAAGTCACGTTTCCAGCTCCACAAAAAGCCCCGCAAACATTTGTTTGCGAGGCTTTTTTCTTTTGCAATCCGGGCTTGACAGCACCACTCTAACATGTTAGACTAAAGATAAACTCTAACGCATTAGAGAAAGAGAGGTGCGTCGAATGGAAGTGCCCAAGGTTTTTGAGAGCGAATACCGTCTGTGCCTGATTTTGTGGAAGAATGAACCCATCAGAAGCAGCGAACTGGTGCAGCTGTGCCGCGAGCGGCTGGGCTGGAAACCCACAACCACCTACACCGTCATCAAGCGGTTGTCGGAGCGGGGAGTACTGAAAAACGAGAACTCCGTTGTGACCTCGCTGGTAAGCAAGGACCAGGTGCAGGCCGCCGAGATCGACGAGCTGGTGGAAAAGACCTTTGAGGGCTCACTGCCCGCGTTTGTGGCAGCTTTCACCAAGCACCGCAGGCTCTCGGCCAAGGAAGTGGACGAGGTGCAGGCGATGATCGACCGGTTCCGGGAGGAGGCAGAGCGCAATGGCTGAATGGCTGGCGAATGTGTTCATTGAGTTTGTGAACCGGAGCATCGCCGCATCCTGGCTGGTGCTGGCGGTGCTGGTGTTGCGTCTTTTGCTGCGCAAGGGCCCGCGCTGGGCCAGCGTGCTGCTGTGGGGGCTGGTGGCGTTCCGCCTTGTGTGCCCCTTCACGCTGGAAAGCGCGCTGAGCCTTTTGCCCAGCCGGGAGACCGTTCCGGATAACATCATGCTCTCCCCTGCCCCGGCGCTGAACAGCGGCATGGCCGCGGTGGACCAGGTGGTGAACCCCATCGTGACCGAGAGCTTTGCTCCCGCCCCCGGCGCCAGCGCGAACCCACTGCAGGTGCTCATTCCCCTAATGGCACTTGTGTGGGCAGCCGGCATCTTCGTTCTCTGCCTTTACACCCTCGTCAGTTGGCTGCGGCTGCGCCGCCGGGTGGCTGAAGCTGTCCCTGTACGGGACAACATCTTTGAAAGCGAGCGGGTGCCCACTCCCTTCGTGTTCGGCATTGCTCGCCCGCGTATCTATCTGCCGGCTGCCCTGCCCGAAGCGGCCCGCGGCCCGGTGATTGCCCACGAAGAGGCCCACATCGCCCGCCGGGACCACTGGTGGAAGCCTCTGGGCTTTGCGCTGCTGGCGTTCTACTGGTTCAACCCGCTCATGTGGGCGGCCTATATCCTGTTCTGCCGGGACATCGAGCTTGCCTGCGACGAGCGGGTGGTGCGGGATATGGCCCCCGGCCAGCGAGCGGATTATTCCCAGGCTCTGCTGGAATGCAGCGCCGACCGCCGGGCGCTGGGCGCCTGCCCGCTGGCTTTCGGCGAAGTGGGCGTCAAAGCCCGGGTAAAGGCGGCGCTCCACTACAAAAAGCCCGCCTTCTGGGCCGTGGCGGGCGCGCTTGTTCTCTGTGCCGTGATGGCCGTGGTCTTTCTCACTGACCCCCTCACTCCGCGCTACGATTTTTCCGAAAACGCCATCGTTTCCGCAACTGTTTGGGACTACGCCGAACCCAGCGAGCGGGAGCTGAACACCAGCCAGCTGGATGAGCTGACCGGCCGGCTGGAAGGACTGCAGGGCCTTTCCCGCACCAGCGAAGAAGGGTTCACTCCATTGTACGCCCTGGTGGCGGAGCTGGAGGACGGCACCTCCCTGACCTTCAACGGGTACAGCGATGACGGCAGCCAGGTGCGCACGGAGTACAAAGGCCGGCTGTGGCAGGTGACTGACGAAGCGTTTTGCGCCTACCTTTATAATCAGTGGCAGGAGGGCGACACCGCAGAAGCCATCCCCGAGCCCGGCCCCCTGGATGAGTATGCCGACGCGCTGATCGATACCCTGGAACTGAAAGACGATCAAATTCTTTTCACTCTGCCCGAAGAAGTGCCGGAGGGCGCACAGCTGACGATACAAATCTCCGGGCGAGCAGTATATGAAGACGGGTTCAGCCAGAGCCTGCATTTTTTGGAGGACACAGACTGGACGCCGGGCGAGCAATACTCCATCCCCTACGACCCCGCCTACACCTTACTGAGTATGTTCCTTTATGCCGATTACCCCGATGGCACCCAGGAGGAACATATAATTTCCCTCAACCGGCTCATCGAGGCTCTTGTCTACGCCCAGAGCGCCCCGGCACTGACTCCGGAGGTGGCGGACAAGTTCATTGCCGACACACTTGCAAGTTTCACAATGTCGGCCAACGGCAGATATAACATCATACTACCGGACCCTGTCCCTCTTTCCGAGAATGGTAAAACGACCTTTTCCATGACCCTGAACGCCACTTATTCCGACGGGCCGGGCACCTATTCCACCGAGTCACATGAGTTCGGCCCTGAATACGGCGGCGCAATATTAGGCGGGTTCTCCGGCGATATGGACACGCTGGTCAGCGTTTCGCTGAATGCATTCTTCATGACCGACGAGGGCGAAAATCAGCAAAGCATCTACGCCCGGGGCGGCATCGAGCTGAACGCCCCCTTCACCTTCGGTGAGCCGGCAGGTTATTCCGAACCGACGGCGACGGTATACGAGGAAGGCGGCGCGACGAAGGTGCTTTATACCTTCAGCGACGGAAGCGAGGCTCTGGTTTCCATGGTTCTGCCCACCGGCTTTACCGTGCAGGGCGACACGACCATCGATGAGGCAGGCATCCCCGTTCTCGGCCTGCTGCAAAACGGCCAGCAGGTGGGCGCTATCCATCTGTGCGGTCTTGGGGCTACGGACGAGCCCACGCTTGCAACGGTGGACACTGCCGCCGACAGCGTTCCCATGCAGATCTTTGCCAACATGGCTCTCTCCAACCACGCAGGCTTTGAGGATTATCATGTGGTGCAAAGCTCCGACACCGGTGCTGTGGCCACCGCCCGTTATGTCTGGCAGGAACTGGGCACCACCGATGCGGCGGTCACCGACCCCTGGAACAGCCGCGACTGTGTGCTGGCCTACGACTGGCAGGTGCTGCCCTATTTTGCAGAGTTCGCCTTTTCCGACGGCGCTTTAAGTGCGCAGCAGCTGAGCGCTCTGGCCGAAAGCATCGAGCTTTCGATTGGATAAATGTCTTTCTCCCCCGCCCTGCGTGCGGGGGAGTTTTTTGCATCCGCTCCCCTCTTGCACCCTCTGTTCTACCCTTTTATAATAGAAAGAGTTGATTTTATAGAAACAGAAGGTGGATGGAATGACAAAAGCCGTGGAGCCAATGACCAGCGGCACCATCTGGAAGCGACTGACCTTTTTTGCGCTGCCGCTGTTTTTGGGCAACCTGTTCCAGCAGCTCTACAACACGGTGGACTCGCTCATTGTGGGCAATTTTCTTGGCAGCAGCGCCCTGGCGGCGGTGAGCAGCTCCGGCAGCCTCATCTTTATGCTCATCGGTTTTTTGAGCGGCATCGCCGGCGGCGCGGGCGTCGCGGTGGCCCGGCGGTTCGGCGCCGAGGACACCCCGGGCGTGGAGAAAGCAGTGCACACCACGGTAGCCTTCGGCCTTGTGGCGGGCGTTGCCATGACCGCGCTGGGCGTGCTGCTCAGCCCTCAAATCCTCATCTGGATGGACACCCCGGAAAGCGTTCTGCCCCAGTCCGTTACCTACCTTCGCATTTACTTTGCCGGGTCGCTGTTCTTTGTGATGTACAACATTTTCGTGGGCATTTTGCAGGCGGTGGGCGACAGCCGCCATCCCCTGTACTATCTGATGGTCTCCTCGGTGGTGAACCTGGTGCTGGACGTGGTGTTCATTGAGTTCGTACACACCGGCGTGGGCGGTGCGGCTCTGGCCACCGTCATCTCTCAGGCTGTGAGCGCTCTTTTGTGTCTTGTGCATCTGATGCGAAGCAAGGAGTGCTATCGGCTCTCTCTGCGCAAGTTGGGGTTTGACCCCGCCTGTCTGCGGGAGATCATCCGGTTGGGCCTGCCCTCCGGCGTGCAGAATTCCATCATCGCTTTCGCCAATGTGTTGGTGCAGTCCAACGTGAACTTCTTCGGCGAGATGGCCATGGCCGGCTACGGCGCCTACACCAAAGTGGAGGGCTTCGGCTTTTTGCCCATCAACAGCTTCACCATGGCCCTGACCACCTTTGTGGGCCAGAACCTGGGCGGCCACGAGTACGAACGCACCCGTAAGGGCGTGCGCTTCGGAGTACTCACCACCGTGCTGCTTGCGGAGGGCATCGGCGTGGTCATTTTCCTGCTTGCGCCGCAGCTCATCGCCGCTTTTGATGCAACGCCGGAAGTGGTGCAGTTCGGCACCGACAAGGCCCGCACCGCCGCTTTGTTCTACTGTCTGCTGGCCTACTCCCACTCCATCGCGGCGGTGCTGCGGGGCGCGGGCAAAGCCATCGTCCCCATGTTCACCATGATGGTCTGCTGGTGCGTTATCCGGGTGACCTTCCTCACTGTCACCGTGCCGCTGACCCACAGCATTCAGATGGTCTACTGGGTCTATCCCCTCACCTGGGCGCTGAGTTCCGCTTTCTTTTTCTGGTACTACCACCACGGCAACTGGCTGAACTTCGAGATCGCCAACCGCCGCCTGCCGGGACGCGCCGCTGGAAAGGATTGACACACCGGCGGAAATATAGTAGACTGTTATACGATGATTTTGCCACGGCAGGAAGCCGGAGGCTTGGCGCTGAAGCGTCCTGAACCGCGCATTTATATTCTGTACGATTTTCATATGCTGATGAAGGCGTATGACTTCCCCTGCGGGGAGGCATACGCCTTTTTATTTTACCTGCCCGTTTGCGGCAAGAAAGGGAAACTACTTTGAAACTGTTGAAAAAATGCTCTGTTCTCGCGCTGACTCTGGCGCTTGGTCTTTCTCTGGCGGCCTGCGCCGACGCGCCCGCTTCCGCCCGCCCCACTTCCTCTGTCTCTGCAAGCACCAGCGGCACCCGTCTCATCACCGACGGCGCCTGGCGGCAGGTGGAAGTTCCAGAAACCGTGGAGAGCGTCGTCTGCGTTGGCGTGGGCGCGCTGCGTTACACCTGCTACATGGGCGCCGCCGACCGTGTGGTAGGCGTGGAGGATTATGAGAACCAGCCCGACCTGACCCGTCTTTACAGCCATGTAAACGGCGACAAATTTAAGGACCTGCCGGTCATTGGCACCAACGGTTCCCCCAACGCGGAGGAAATCATCACCGTGGACCCGCAGGTCATCGTGATGAGCGAATACGCCTCGGCGGACGCGGACGATTTGGAAGCCCGCACCGGCATCCCGGTGGTAGTGGTGCCCGGCAGCGACACAACTCTGGACGAAAAAGCCTACGAGACGCTGCGGGTGCTGGGCGAATTGTTCGGGCTGGAAAAGCGTGCCGAAGAGCTGACCGCCTATCTGGACGGCGTGAAGGCTGACCTGGCCGACCGCACCGCTTCCGTCCCCGCACAGGAGCGCCCCTCGGTATATGTTGCCGGGGTGTCCTTCAAGGGAGTGCACGGCTTTGAGGGCACCGAGGCCCACTACGGCCCCTTTGAGCTTCTGAACGCCAATAATCTGGCGGACACCACCGGCCAGGCAGGTGCTTTTGACATCGACCCGGAGCAGGTGCTGGCCTGGGACCCGGACATCATCTTCCTTGACTTCAACGGCATGGACCTCATCAACGAGGACTACGCCAAGAACCCCGATTTCTACAACGCCCTTTCCGCCGTGAAGAACGGCAAGGTCTATTCTCAAATTTCCTTCCGCTCCTACGCCTCCAACCTGGACACCGCCCTGGCAGACGCTTACTATGCGGGCAGCGTCATCTACCCCGAGCAGTTCGCGGATGTTGACCCGGTGGAGAAGGCGGGCGAAATTTTCACCACCTTGCTGGGCGAAAACCCTTACAACGACCTGAAGGAGGCCGGCTATGAATTCCGCCCCATTGTCCTCGGCGAATGACATCCGGGACGCCGCATATCACCGCAACCGGGTAAAAAGCCTGTGCTTTCTGGCGCTGCTGGCTGTAATTTTGTTGGCGGCTGCACTGCTCTCGCTGCGGGCGGGTTCTTACAACACCCCTCTGATCGAGCTGGTGCGAGGCGTGTTCGGCCTTGCGCAGGACGAAAAAATCAACCTGGTAGTCCAGGCCAACCGTCTGCCCCGCATCTGCACCGCCATTCTGGGCGGCGCGGGGCTGGGGCTGGCCGGGTGCATCCTGCAGGCCATTCTGAACAACCCGCTGGCATCCGCTTCCACGCTGGGCGTTTCCCAAGGCGCTACCTTCGGCGCGGCCTTTGCCATCGTGACGCTGGGCCTTGCCGGCAAGAGCGGCATGGCCATCACCCTTTGCTCCTTCGCAGGTTCGCTGGCGGTGGCGGCGCTGATCCTTGGACTTTCCCGTTTTCGGCAGATCAGCCCCGAGGGCATTGTGCTGGCGGGCGTGGCCATCAGTTCCATGCTCACCGGCGCCACCACCCTCATCCAGTATTTTGCCAGCGAAGTGGAGCTGGCCACGCTGGTGTTCTGGACCTTCGGCGACCTGGGCAGCACCGACATGGCCGACCTTGCCCTCACCGGGCCGGTGGTGGCGCTGCTGGTGGTCTACTGCGTGTTTCACCGCTGGGACTACAACGCCCTGCTGGGCGGCGAAGAGATGGCGGTGAGCCTTGGCATCAACGTGCGCAGCCTGACGCTGGTGAGCATGCTGCTGTGCTGTCTGACCAGTTCGGTCATCGTGTCCCAAATCGGCCTCATCAGCTTCATTGGCCTGGTTGCTCCTCATCTGGTGCGGCTGGCCGTGGGCAACAACCACGTTTACCTCATCCCCGGCTCGCTGCTGGCGGGCGCTTCTCTGCTTTTGCTGGGCGACCTGTTCGCCCGCACGGCCATCGCCCCGGTGATCCTGCCCATCGGCGCCATCACCTCCTTTTTGGGCGGGCCGCTGTTTCTCTATCTTTTGTTCCGGGGAGGGCGGCGCGCATGATCGAGGCAAAAGGCATCAGTTTCCATTACAAGAACTGCCCGGTGGTGCTTCAGGATGTGAGTTTCGAGGTGCCGGACGGCAGCTTCACCGCCATTCTGGGCAACAACGGCGCGGGCAAGAGCACCCTGCTCAAGTGCATGAACGGCATCCTCAAACCGGACGGCGGCAGTCTGCTGCTGGACGGCGAAGATCTGCTGGCCATGCCCCACCGCCAGGTGGCTCAGCGGGTGGCCTTTGTGGCGCAGACGGTGGCCTCCACCCAGATGACCGTGCACGACATGGTGATGCTGGGGCGGCGGCCCTACATGGGCTGGAGCTTTTCCGCCGAGGATCACGACATTGTCCACGCCGCCATGGCACGGCTGGGTCTGATGGATATGCGGGGCCGGTTTTTGAATCAGCTGTCCGGCGGCGAGCGGCAAAAGGTGATGCTGGCCCGGGCGCTGGCCCAGCAGCCGCGCCTTTTGCTGCTGGACGAGCCCACCAGCGCGCTGGACATCCGCAACCAGTATCAGGTTTTGAAAATCGTGGCGGAACTGTGCCGCACCGAGGGCCTGACGGCGGTGGTGGTGATCCATGACCTGACTCTGGCCCTTCGCTTCTGCGACCGCTTTTTGCTGATGCGGGACGGGCAGGTCTACCGCTGCGGCGGGCTGGAAGTTCTGGACAAGACCGCCCTGCGGGACGTCTACGGTGTGGACGCTGAGCCCGTGGTTGTGAACGGACGGCACATCGTGCTGGTGAACGAATAAAAACGGGAGGGAAAACCAATGGACGAAAACAAACAGCTTTGGCAGAAGGCCGCGGACTTTCACGGCCACGTGCGCGGCGGACTGACCATCGGCTACAAGGCGGCGCTCTACGCCATCGAACTGCTGGGCATCGAGATGGTGGACGGCGTGTGCTCCAAAGACGAGGAGATCGTGTGCATTACCGAAAACGACGCCTGCGGTGTGGACGCCATCCAGGCCATTCTCAGCTGCACGGTGGGCAAGGGCAACCTTTTGTTCCACATGCGGGGCAAGCAGGCCTTCTCCTTCTACAACCGCAAGAACGGCCGTTCGGTGCGGCTGGTGCTGCGCCCCGCCCCGGCGGGCATGACCCGGGAGCAGTCCTTCGCTTACTACCAGGCCCATGAGCCCCAGGAACTGTTTGACGTGAAGGCCGCCACGCTGGCGGTACCCGAGC
>DXBV01000103.1 GCA_019116345.1 Candidatus Allofournierella merdipullorum
TATTATAGCACGTTTTTTCTGCGTGCGTAAGCCCGTCAAAGCGCGGTTTTGCGCCCTTTTCGCGCAAAAAGAGGCCGCTGCCTTGCAGGCAGCGGCCTCTTTTCTGTCGGGTTCAGTTGGGCTGCTCGCCGGGGTGGTTTTTCCGCCAGGCGAGGAAGCTGTCCAGAATGACGGCGGCGCTCACCGCGTCCAGCTTGCCCTTGCGCTTTTTGCCGAAGGTGCCGGCCTCGGAAAGCTGTGCCGCGGCGGTAACGGTGGTGCGGCGCTCGTCCCAGAAGGTGATGGGCACCTGCACGCCCAACTCCACCAGGGCGGCCAGCTTGCGGGTCTTTTCCGCCCGGGAGCCCTCGGTGCCGTCCATGTTTTTGGGCAGACCGATGACGATCATCCCCACGTCGTATTCCCGGCTGGCGTAGATGATCTTCTCCGCCACCTTGGCCATGCTCTTTTCCTCGATCTGGCCGATGGGGCTGGCCAGAAATTCCGTGCGGTCGCAAACGGCCAGGCCCGTGCGGGCGTCGCCGTAGTCCACTGCCATGATCTTCATACGCGTTCGTTCCTCTCTTTTTCGCGGCGGGGCCGCTCGGGTCTATTGTATCGTAACCTCGGGCCGTTTGCAAGGCCGGCTCACTGCCCGGCGAGATAGGCTTGCAGCGCCGGCAGGGCCGCCTGCCCGTCCGCAAGGCCCAGGTCGTAGACCTGCTGGAGCTTGTCCGGGTCGGTCTCGATGCGGCTGATGGGCGTTTTGACCGAGGGGCGTATCACAAAGGCCCGGCCTTCGGCCTGCCAGCGTTCCAGTTCCTCCAGCGCCCGGTTGTAGTCGGTGTGGCGGGCGGCCAGCCGCCGGGCAATGGCGGGGTATTTGCGGCCCAGCAGCCGCAGCATCGCCCCGTTCATGGGCGTTTTGCGGTAGCCCGCCTCTCGGGTAAGCACCACGATGAGCCTGTCGCAGCCCCGGGCGGCCATCCACTCAAAGGGGATGCTGTCGGCGATGCCGCCGTCCAGATACCGCCGCCCCTCCCATTCCACCGGGCGGGAGACGAAGGGCATGGAGCCGGAGGCCCGCAGCACATCCATCTGCTCAAAGACGCTTTTCACCTGCATGTACTCCGCTTCGCCGGTGTCCGCGTCGGTGACCACGGCGTAAAAGGGCACGCCGCTCTTTTGGAAAGCTTCGTCGTCGAAGGGGTCCAGCTTGCGGGGCACAAGGTCATAGGCGTAGGAGGTACTGAACAGGTTGCCCTCCTTCAGCAAAGGCCGCAGACCCATGTAGTTCTTGTCGCCGTTGTAGCGCTTATTGTAGCGCACCGCCCGGCCCGTCTGGCCGGAGAGGTAGTTCACCCCGAACAGCGCACCGGCGGAAACACCCACCACCTCGTCGGCTTTCACGCCGGCGGCGAGGAAGGTATCCAGCACACCGGCGGTGAACATGCCCCGCATGGCGCCGCCTTCCAGCACAAGGCCGATCTTCATGGGGCTTTCCTCCTCTCGTGCAGAAAAAGGGCGTCCCAGCTGCGCAGGACGCCCTTTCGTTTGTTCTTAGTAGAGCTTCGCGCCCGCGGGGATGTGGGGGTCCACCATCAGCAGGTGCAGGCCCTCGTGGCCGTCCTCCTGATGGACGGCGCTGATGAGCATGCCGCAGGAGTCGATGCCCATCATCTTGCGGGGAGGCAGGTTGACGATGGCGATGGCCGTCTTGCCCACCAGCTCCTCCGGCTCGTAGTAGTCGTGGATGCCGCTGAGGATGACCCGGTCGGTGCCGGTGCCGTCGTCCAGAACGAACTTCAGCAGCTTCTTGCTCTTGGGCACCGCGGTGCACTCCTTGATCTTCACCGCCCGGAAATCGGACTTGGAGAAGGTGTCGAAGTCCACAAACTCGGTGAACAGCGGCTCGATCTCCACCTTGGAGAAGTCGATGGGGCCGCTCTCCGCCGCAGGCACGGCGTTGTTCACCGCGGCGGCAGGGGCCGCGGCTGCCGCCGCGGGCTTCTGGGCCGGCTGAGGCTTGTCGATGGGCTTCATGGTGGGGACGAAAGCTCCCCACATTTCATATCCACCTACAGGATATTATAAACGCCTATTTCTTACTGTTTGCACAAATAGGTAATTCAATTTACATCACCAAATCGCATATTATCTTGTCGGATATGTGTAGAATTTGATGTAAATGATGTACGGACTTCCACCATTGATTTAATATACAAAAAGTCCTGATACTCCTGTTGGATATATCAGGACTTTATTATTTTACACTGTTTTGAAATACAAGTCAAGACCTTCAAATTCCGTGCGCTTCAACTCCTTTGTCACATCGGTATAAATGTTAAGCGTTGTGGAAATATCCTTATGTCCGAGCGTATCCTGAATAACTTTGACATTGACGCCTGCTTCGCACATTCTCGTCGTGAATGTATGCCTGAGTGAGTGGCAACTAAAATGTGGAAGCAACACATCAGGACTTTCGTCCTTCAAAAACTGTTCATCGTTGCAATCACGAATAATGCGTCGAATCGCCTTATTCAATGTAGCTTGGTGCTGCGGCAATCCAAAACGGTTTATAAAGATAAAATCTGTGTATCCGTCAACCGTTGCTTCACAATGTAAATCCAACATTTCCTGCCGTTCCTTTTCCATCTTGAAGGCTTCCTTTACAAAGTCAAGCATAGGCACCTGCCTGTTTCCTGCTTCGGTCTTTGGTGTATTTACATTGAAATAGCAGCCTCTTTTACCCTCAGAAGTCCTATGGTCGTAATAAACCAAAGTATGATTCACATCTATAACTCCTTCTTCCAAGTCAATATCACACCAGCGAAGTCCCGTGAGTTCCCCAACACGAAGTCCCGTTCCGATCATTACCGCAAATATCGGATACCAGTTTTGATATTTCGGCGTATCTCTAAGGTAGGATAATAACAGCTCCTGTTCCGGTCGTGTTAACCCCCTTCGCTTTTCAGTCTTAAAGATATGAGATTGTTTCAGTTCCTTCAGTA
>DXBV01000010.1 GCA_019116345.1 Candidatus Allofournierella merdipullorum
TTGTGCTTTCTTCATCCAAAATCCTGGGGCAGAACTGCGCAGCACCAGGAAGCGGGCGATTTTGATGGGAGCGCAAGGAAAAGCGCCGCAGGCACCCTTGGTGGTTGTCAAGGCGCTTTGACGCCGCGATACCGCAAAAGCGCCCGCTTCTCGGCGGCGTTTTCTTACGGCACCCCGGCTAAGCTTCGGGGGCGTTTTCGTTTGCGTTTTCAGGTCCTGGCCGCTTTCTTGCGCGACGGCAGCTGCGCCAGCACGATGGCGCAGAACATCAGCACGCAGCCGGCGATCTCCCGGCCGGTGAGGGTCTGGTTCAGCAGCAGCCAGCCCGCCAGCACGCTGAACACGCTCTCCACGCTCAGGGTCAGGCTGGCGAGGGTGGGCTCCACATGCTTCTGGGCCACCACCTGCAGGGTGTAGGCCACGCCGCAGCTGAGTACGCCGGCGTAAAGGATCGGGCCCCATGCGCCCAGCACGCCGCTCAGGGTGGGCTGTTCAAACAGCAGGCTGGGCACAGCGCAGACCAGGCCCGCCACAAAGAACTGGATGCAGGAGAGTTTGACGCCGTCCACCAGCGGAGAAAAATGGTCGATGACGAGGATATGCAGGCTGAACAGGGCGCTGCAGGCCAGAAGCAGCATCTCTCCGGGGCCCAGCGCGGCTCCTCCGCCATTCCAGCAGAGCAGATACAGGCCACCCAGAGCGATCGCTACCGCCACCCACACCTGAACGCCGGGCCTGCGGCGGAAGAAGATGCCCAGCACCGGCACGATGACGATGTACAGAGCGGTGATGAAGCCCACCTTGCCCACACTGGCGTATTCCAGCGCCCACTGCTGCAGGCCGCTGGCAATGCCCAGCAGCACGCCGCACAGCGCGCCGCCCAGCCACAGGTTTTTCTTGTCCTTCGGAGTAACGGCCGCCTTCTCGTTTTTGGAGAGCCGGTCCAGGAGTGGGATAAGAGGCAGCAGCACCGCGCCGCCCAGCACGCTTCGCACCGCGTTGAAGGTGAAGGGGCCCACATATTCGTTGCCCACGCTCTGGGCCACAAAGGCCACGCCCCAGATAAGCGCGGTGAGCACCAGCAACGGCAGATATTTCAGTTCCTTTTTCAAAAATCCGTTTCCCTCCCCTGACTTATTTGCCCGCGCCAAAGCCCAGAGCGGACAGATCCACTGCCGGGGCCGAGGGCGCCTCGGGATGCACCTCGGGCGCGGCCGGCGCGGCGGGAGCGGCAGGAATGTCAAACTCCGCCAGCGACGCGCCGAAGGATTCCTCCTCCCCATTGCCAGCCGCCGGCTCCGGCGGGACGTCAAAACCGGTGTCAAAGGAAGCGCCGGGAGCCTCCGCTGCGGGTTCGGCGGGCTCAGCGGGTTCAAGGGCCGCGCCGAGGCCGTCCTCCGCCGGTTCGGCGGGCGCCGCTGCTTCAAAGGCGGCGCTGAAGCTGTCCGCCACCGGGGCGGCGGGCGCCGCCGCCAGCCACTCGCCGGGCAGGGTAGGCAGCAGGTCTGCGGCCAATTCTTCCATGGCCATGCAGTCCTCGGGCAGGTCGGTGAGGGTGGCGCCGTAGTGGGCCAGCAGCACCCGGCCCGCCGGGCCCACCAGCAGGGTCAGCGGCAGGGGCCACTCCTCCCCCGGCTGGGGCCGGAAGCCCTGCTTTTTGGCCTCGTTGATGATCTTCATCGCCTTCAGCGAGAAGCACTTCATCCGGCTCTTTTCAGAGGGGATCGCGAAAAAGCGGCTGAGAACGCCCTCGGCGTCGCACATCAGTCCGTAGGGCATGGCTCCCTCGGGGATGGCCTTGGAGATGGCCTGGGGCTTGGTTTTGACCACGCAGACCAGCCGGGCGCTGTGCAGCGAGCCGGCGGACTTGATGTACTCCATGATGTAGTGCCTTGTCAGCGGATGGCCGAAGTTGCGCAGGAACACAAGGAACACCGGCTTATCGCCTTCCAGCAGCTCATAGAAACTCTGCTGGGGATGATAGGGGGTGTCAAAGCGGAACTCCGGGATCACGTCGCCGGCACGCAGTCGTTTTGCCATGGGGCTCTCCTTCTTTCGCTGAATGGGTCTCCTTCTTATTCTACACGTTCCGCCCTCTCTGTCAATGTGGTATAATGAGGATAAAATCCAACCATGCCGCAAGGAGGAACGAAGGATGCACGACGCTGTGAAAGACAACATTGAAAAGCGGGCCGCGCGGGTGATCGCCGCGCTGAAAGCCAACAACATGGAGGGCTGGTATCTGCCCGACGCCGCCGGGGTGCGGGAGTTTGTGGAAAAGCTCATTCCGGAAGGCGCCACGGTGGCCAACGGCGGCAGCATGACCCTGGCCGAGACGGGGGTCATGGACCTTCTGGCCAGCGGGCGCTATGAGTTTCTGGATCGCACCGGTCTTGCGGGCGAGGAGCTGGGCAAGCTCTACCGCCGGGTGTTCAGCGCCGACTGGTATCTGGCCAGCGCCAACGCCATCACCGAGGCGGGCGAAATTTACAACGTGGACGGCAACTCCAACCGGGTGGCGGCCATCACCTTCGGGCCGGAAAACGTGCTGCTGGTGGTGGGCTGCAACAAGATCGTGAAGGACCTGGACGCCGCGAAGGAGCGGGTGGAGGCCATTGCCGCGCCGGCCAACACGGTGCGCCTTTCCTGCGCCACCCCTTGCGCCGTCACCGGCAAATGCGAGCACTGCCACAGCCCGGCCCGCATCTGCTGCACCACCACCATCCACAGCTTCCAGCGCATCCCGGGGCGCATCAAAGTGCTGCTGGTGGGCGAGCCGCTGGGCTTTTGAACCAAACGCAAAACAGGGACGCGCCCATCTGGGTGCGTCCCTGTTTCTTTCTATAAGGCCCCGCCTTGCCGTCTGCGACCAATCAAAACCTACCGAATGGCAGGTGGGTGCCCTGTGCCCGGTTTCTCGCTCCCTTCGTCCGCCTTGGCCCGCGCATGCGCGGGGCGGGAGGTCTGCAATCTGCCGGTCAACCGCCGGGCTCCCTGAATTTGATTAGTAGGATTATATCAAGCCGCAACAAATCGAACAAGGCAGGAATGCCGCGTTTTTACTGCTCGATGTCGAAGAACTCCTGCAGGCGCTTTTCGAACATCTTGCTCACTTTGTAGAGCTCCTCGTCGTCCTCGACGATGTCCAGATACTCGCCGTTTTCGTCCTCGCCGACCTTCATCAGGATCAGTTCGGCCTCGGTCTCCTCCAGCTGCTTCTCGTCCTCCACATAGGGCACCAGCGCCATATAGTGGGTGTTATCCAGATCCGCCGCGTCGATCACCTCAAAGACGTGCTCCTTGCCGTCCTCGTCTTCCAGAGTGATGAGATCGGGGGTGTAATCGTCCTCTTCCTGCGCGGTGGGGGGCACTTTGGTCTCGGCCATGGCTTTCTCCTTTTTCACGGGCGGCAGCGGGCCGCCGGTTCTTTCTGGTCTTAGTGTACCTTGTTTTGCTTTCGCCGTCAATCCCCAATCGCCGGGCGCGGGATGTGAAACTTTTTGTGTTCCCCCTGCTATTTTGCCCCGGCGTATGCTATAATACTGATACATTCTGTTTCCAGTTAAAGGAGATATCCATGCGACGTTTTGCTTTTCTTGCCGCCTGCCTGCTGACCGCCGGCGTGCTGGCCGGCTGCGGCGGCGACCCTCAGCCTGGGGATACCGTCAAGCGGCAGGCCTATGAGTCCGCCGAGGTGCAGTTCACCGCCCCCGCCGAGGGCGACACCATCGCCATCTTCGACACCAGCGCCGGCGAGATCCGGGCGGTGCTTTACCCTGACCTTGCGCCCATGGCAGTGGACAACTTCGTGGGCCTTGCGAGCCAGGGCTACTACAACGGCCTTACCTTCCACCGGGCGGAGTACGGCTTTGTGGTGCAGGGCGGCGACGGCTCCGGCACCGGCCTCGGCGGTTCCAGCATCTGGAACGGCAACCCCTTCCCCGCCGAGTACACCGACAGGCTGCATCACTACGCCGGGGCGCTGTGCGCCGCCAACAGCCCGGACACCGCCCCCTCCACCGCCAGCCAGTTCTACTTCGTGCAGGCGCTGCCCTCCAGCGTGGATAAAGCCGCCCGGCAGACCCTCACCGACGCGGGGGTGCGCCAGGAAGTGATCGACGCCTATGCCGCCGTGGGCGGGCTGCCCTATCTGGACAACACCGACACGGTGTTCGGCCAGGTCTATGAGGGCATGGACGTGGTGGACGCCATCGCCGGCGGTGAAAAAGGCGAGGACGGCCAGATCCTGGAGCCGGTGACCATCAACTCGGTGACCATCTCCACCTACGGCGCGCCCGACCCGACCCCGGCTTCCCAGCCGGCGTCCGCGCCCGCTTCCGGCTCTGCCGCGGAATAAAACCAGCTTTGCCCCGGCTTTTGCCGGGGCTTTTTTTGCCGGCGGCGGCCCCTTCGTTGGTGCGGCGGGTCGATTTGTGTTATAATAGCCGGTAGAACCTCGTTGTATCAGAAGAAAGGAGGGAAACGCCGTGTCCAACACTTCGCAGCAGATGAAAAACGCCCGGCAAAAGGTCACAAAAGCCAAGCGCCGGCTGGGCCGCGGCCTCTACACCCGCACCTTCTTCTTTGTTATCCTGCTGCTGTTGCAGATCGTGCTCACCTTCTCCATCCCGGTGGCGCTGGGGCGCTTTTCCGCTCCCTTCTACATCGGGGCGGTGGTGGTCAGCGTGCTGGCGGTGATCGCCCTTCTGGAACACGACGGCATCAACCCCGCCTACAAGATGATGTGGATCCTCATCATCCTGCTGATGCCGCCGCTGGGCGTGGTGTTCTATCTGTTCTGGGGCCACCGCAACACCACCAGCCGCCACGCGCGACGCATGGCCTCCATCTGCGCGCGCCTCAGCCGCACCCTGCCCCAGGACCCGGAGACCCTGCGCCGGCTGGAAGTGCAGGACAAGAGCCTGGCCCGCAGCGCTCGTTACCTCATCCGCAACGCGGGCGCGCCCCTTTACGCCGACACCCAGAGCGAATACTACGCCTGGGGCGAGGAGTTCTTCCCCCGCTTTCTGGAAGAGCTGAAAAAGGCCGAGCGGTCCATTTTCATGGAGTATTTCATCTTAAAGCCCGGCTATATGTGGGACACCACCCTTGAAATCCTGAAAGAGAAGGCCGCCGCCGGGCTGGACGTGCGCCTTTTGTACGACAGCTGGGGCTGCATGCTCACCATGCCGGAGGACTACGACGAGCAGCTGCGGGAATGGGGCATCCAGTGCCATCGCTTCTCCCCCTTCCGGCTGTCGGCCCACATCTCCGACTACACCATGTTCAACCACCGGGACCACCGCAAGATCACCGTCATCGACGGCAACGTGGGCTTCATCGGCGGGCTGAACTTCGCCGACGAATACATCAACCGCAAAAAGCGTTTCGGCATCTGGAAGGACACCGGCCTGATGCTGCGGGGCAGCGGCGTTTACAACCTCACCGCCCTGTTTTTGGAAAGCTGGGACTTCACCACCGGCGATTCCAGCCGGCTGGAGCAGTTCGCCCCCACCCTGCGCTTTTCCGCCGACGGCATGGTGCAGCCCTACGGCGACTCGCCCCTGGACGAGGAAGCGGTGGCGGAGAACGTCTACTTCAACATTCTGCAGCAGGCCACCGACTACGTCTACATCGCCACCCCCTATCTGGTGGTGGACAACGAGATGATCACGACTTTGAGCCTCATCGCCAAGAGCGGCGTGGACGTGCGCATCATTACGCCGGGCATCCCGGACAAAAAATACGTCTACTGGGTGACCCAGAGCTACTATTCTGTGCTGATGAAGGCGGGAGTGCGCATTTTTGAATACAGCCCCGGCTTCATCCACGCGAAGATGTACGTCTCGGACGACAAGACCGCCGTGGTGGGCAGCGCCAACATGGACTACCGCAGCCTGTACCTCCACTTTGAGAACTGCTGCGTGTTCTACGGCGGCCGGATGGTGCAGGACGTGCACGCGGACCTTGTGCGCTGCATGCAGGTGAGCCACGAAGTCACCTGGGAAGACGTGAAAAACGTGTCGCTGCCAAAGCGGGCCTTCCGGGTTCTGCTGCGGCTGTTCGCGCCGCTTTTATAAGAGAAAGGAAACGTGACAAATGGCAAAAATCGTTGTGATCGACGGCCAGGGCGGCGGCTTTGGCCGCTCGCTCATTGAAAAACTCCGGGCCGGGGGCTATGCCGGCGAAGTGATCGCGGTGGGCACCAACGCCGCCGCCACCGCCGCCATGCTCAAGGCGGGGGCCAGCGCCGGGGCCACCGGCGAGAACGCGGTGATCTGGAACGCCGGCAAGGCCCAGATCATCGCCGGGCCCATCGGCCTGGTGATGGCAAACAGCATGCTGGGCGAGTGCAGCCCGGCCATGGCCACGGCCATCGCCTCCAGCCCCGCCCACAAGGTGCTCATTCCCGCCACCCGGTGCGGCGCCTCCATCGCGGGGCTGCCGGAGCTGCCCCTGGCGGACTACATCAGCGACGCCGCCCGGCGCATTCTGGAATTTGTTTGAGCAAGACATACGGCCCGCGCCCCTTTGGGGGCGCGGGCTTTTTGTTATCTCGAAACCAGGCGCAGCAGACCTTTGCCCAGCTCCACCGCCGGCAGCACCGCCAGCGCCAACGCCAGCGCCAGGCCGCACTGGGCGGGGGCCAGCTGCGCAAAGCCGAAGGCCGCGGCGGCGGGCGGCCAGGCCAGCACCCCCAGACTCAACACCAGACTGCCCGCCATGGCCGCCCAGAGCCAGGGGTTGTGGGTGGGCAGGGCGAACACGCTGCCCCGCTGGCTGCGCATGTTGAAGCTGTGGAAAATTTCGGCCATGCTCATGGTCAAAAAGGCCATGCTCACCCCCGTGCCGCTCTGGGTCAGCTGCCAAAGCCCTGTTTCCAGCCGCACGCCGGTGAAGTAGGCCGCCAGCGTCAGGCCGGTGACCAGCAGCCCCTGCCAGGCCACGTCCAGCCCCAGCCCGCCGGCAAAGATGCTCTCGCCGGGGCGGCGGGGCGGGCAGTCCATCGCGCCCGGTTCCGCCTTTTCCATGCCCAGCGCCAGGGCGGGGAAGCAGTCGGTGATGAGGTTGATCCAGAGCAGATGCACCGGCCCCATCAGAGTGAAGCCCATCAGGGTGGCGAAAAAGATGCTCAGCACCTCGCTGGCGTTGCTGGCCAGCAAAAACTGCACCGCCTTGCGGATGTTGGCGTAGATGCGCCGTCCCTCGGCCACGGCGGTAACGATGGTGGCGAAGTTGTCGTCGGTGAGCACCATGTCCGCCACGTTGCGGGTCACGTCGGTGCCGGAAAGGCCCATGCCCACCCCGATGTCCGCCGCCTTGAGGGCGGGCGCGTCGTTCACGCCGTCGCCGGTCATGGCGGTGACGCAGCCCGCCGTTTTCCACGCCTTCACGATGCGCACCTTGTGCTGGGGCTGCACCCGGGCGTAGACGCTGAGGGAGGGCGCGCGGCGGATGAGTTCCGCGTCGCTCAGCCGGTCCAGCTCCGCGCCGGTGACTGCCTGGCTCTCGCTTTGCAAAATGCCCAGCTGCCGGCCGATGGCGGCGGCGGTGTCTTTGTGGTCGCCGGTGATCATCACCGGGCGGATGCCCGCCGCCCGGCAGCGGGCGATGGCCGCCGCGGCCTCGGGGCGCACCGGGTCCATCATGCCCACAAGGCCGATGAATACAAGGTCACGCTCCGCCGTTTCAGGGGCGAGGCGGGCGGGCAGGGCGGGCCACTCCCGCTTCGCCGCCGCCAGCACCCGCAGGGCGCTTTGGGCCATGGCCCGGTTTTGGGCCAGGATGGCCGCCCGGTCGGCGGCGGTGAGGGGCACCGTCGCGCCGTTTTTCAGCCAATAGGTGCACTTTTCCAGCAGCACGTCCGGCGCGCCCTTGACGTACTGGGTCACCCCCGGCTTGCCCCGCCGGGTGTGGAAAGTGCTCATCCGCTTGCGGGCGGAGTCAAAGGGCAGTTCCGCCACCCTGGGCTCGGCGGCGGTCAGGACCGCTTTGGCAAAGCCCAGCTTCGCCGCGTACTCCACCAGCGCGCACTCGGTGGGTTCTCCTTCCGCCGTTCCGCCCGGGCCGGGCACCGCGTCGCAGCAGAGGGCCAGCGCCCTGGCCAGTTCCGCCTCGGGGCCAAAGCTCTGCTGCACTTCCATCCGGTTCTGGGTGAGGGTGCCGGTCTTGTCGGAGCAGATGACCTGGGCGCAGCCCAGCGTCTCTACGGCGGTGAGGCGGCGGATGACCGCCCCCTGGCGGCTCATGCGGGTGACTCCCATGCTCAGCACGATGGTCACCACCGCCGCCAGGCCCTCGGGCACCGCCGCCACCGCCAGGCTCACCGCCACCATGAAGCTGGAGAGCACGGTGGCAAGGTCGGTGCTGCCCGCCCGCCACAGGCCGAAGCCGAAGATGAACACGCAAATGGCCAGCACCAGCGCACTGAGCGACCGGCTGAGGGCCGCCAGCTTCTGCTGAAGGGGCGTTTTGCCCTGAGACGTGGCCGCCAGCACGCCCGCGATGCGGCCCATCTCGGTGTCCATGCCGGTGGCGGTGATGAGCAGCTTTCCCCGGCCGCCGCTCACAGTGCTGCCCATATAGGCCATACAGTGCCGGTCCCCCAGAGGCGCGGCGCGGCCGGCAGGCAGGGCGGCGGCAGTCTTTTCCACCGGCAGGCTCTCGCCGGTGAGGGCCGCCTCCTCGATTTTCAGCGCCGCCGTTTCCACCAGCCGCCCGTCGGCGGGCACGGCGCAGCCCGCCTCCAGCAGCACCACATCGCCGGGCACCAGCTCCCGGCTTTCCACCGTCACCGGGCGGCCGCCCCGCAGCGCCCGGCTGTGGGCGGCGGTCATCTTTTGCAGCGCCTCGATGGCCTTTTCCGCCTTGCTCTCCTGAAACACCCCCAGCAGCGCGTTGATGAGCACCACCGCCAGAATGATGAACACGTCGGCGAAGCTCTCCCCCGCGCAGGCGGCGGTGAGAGCCGAGAGCGCCGCCGCGGCCAGCAGCACCACGATCATCGGGTCCGCCATCTGCTGCAAAAAACGCTGGAACACACTCTCCTTTTTGGCCCTGCGCAGTTCGTTGGGCCCTGTTTTTGCCAGCCGGGCCGCCGCCTGCCCCGGTTTCAGGCCCTCCGGGGCGCTGCCCAGGGCGGCAAAGACATCCCGCGCTGTCTGCTGATAATACTCCATGGCTCCCGCCTTCCTCCTTTGCAATGCCTTGTCCTTTTGTATGTATATGGGGCGGCGGGGCGTTTTAGCCCCCTTGCGGCAAAGGGGCCCAAGGGGATATACTGAAGCAAAGGAGGGCTGACCCATGAAACTGACCATTCTCGGCACCGGCAACGCCGCCGTGACCGAGTGTTACAACACCTGCTTTCTGCTCACCGAAGGCTCCGACCACCTGCTGGTGGACGCGGGCGGCGGAAACGGCATCTTTCGCCAGCTGAAAGCCGCCGGGGTGCGCTGGCAGGACGTGCGCTCCATCTTCGTCACCCACAAGCATCTGGACCACATCACCGGCATTTTGTGGCTGATGCGGATGATCTTGCAGGGCATGGCCCGGGGCCAGTACGAGGGAGAGGCCGCCATCTACTCCCACAAAGAGGTGACCGGCCTTTTGCGCACCATGGCGGGGCTTCTGCTGAGCGAAAAGGAGACCCGTTTTCTGGACGCGCGCCTCCATCTGGTGACGGTGGAAAACGGCGAGAGCCTGCCCCTTCTGGGCCAGACGGCCACCTTTTTCGACATCGGCTCCACCAAGGCGGCCCAGTTCGGGTTTTCCATCACCCTGCCCGGCGGCGGAAAGCTGACCTGCTGCGGCGACGAACCTTACAACGAGGCCGAGCGCCCCTACGCCGAGGGCAGCCGCTGGCTGCTCCACGAGGCCTTCTGCCTTGCCAGCCAGGCGGATGTGTTCAAGCCCTACCAAAAGCACCACTCCACCGCGGCGGACGCCTGCCGGCTGGCCCAGGAGCTGGGCGCGGAGAACCTCATCCTCTACCACACCGAGGACAAGAACATCGCCCGGCGCAAGGCCCTCTACACCGCCGAGGGCGCGCCCCTCTTTTCCGGCAATCTTTTTGTGCCGGAGGATCTGGAAGTCTTTGAACTGTGACAAAAAAGCGGCGGGGACGCATTCAGCGTCCCGCCGCTTTTTTATCTGTTTTTCTCCACGGTGCGGAAGGTGGTCTCCAGCATGACGATCATCAGCAGGATGAGCACCGCCAGAAAAAAGGGCATCCAGAAAAGGCCCGCCCGGTTCGCGATGAGGCCGAAGAGGGGCGGCATCAGAGTGGAGCCCACATAGGCGCTGGCCATCTGCATACCGATGATGCCCTGGGAGTTTTCCGCCCCGAAGTTTGCGGGCGTGGCGTGGATGATGGCCGGATACACCGGCGCGTTGCCCAGGCCCAGAAGCCCAAGACCCAAAAGCGCCCCAAGCTCTCCCCCGCCGGGCAGCGCCAGCACCACCAGCGCCGCAGCGACGACTCCCGTGCCCAGGCGGATCATTCCCCGGTCGCCCACCTTGTCGGCAATGAAGCCGGAGATGAACCGGCCCAGGGTGATGCCCACATAGAGCACCGCCGCGCTGGCCGCCGCGTGCTCGGCGGAGAAGCCCCGCTCCCCTGCCAGATAGCTGCTGGCCCAGAGGATGGAGGTGCCCTCCGCCCCGCAATAGGCGAAGAAGCCCACGAAGAGGGTGGGCGCGCCCTTGATCTTCAGCGCGCCCCGGATGCCCAGCACCTGCCCGGCGCGGGCAGACTGTTCCTCCCCGCCGCCGTGGGCCCGCCACAAAGGCAGGGTGAGCACCAGCACCGCCCCGATGGCCAGCTGCATCAGCGCCACCGTGCGGTAGCCCAGCTGCCAGCCGGAGCGGGTGAGCGCCCAGCTCATGACGCAGGGGCTGATGACGGTGCCCACGCCCCAGAAGCAGTGCAGCCAGCTCATGTGGCGGGAGCGATAGTGCAGGGCCACATAGTTGTTGATGGCCGAGTCGATGCAGCCGGCGGCGAGGCCGTAGGGCACCGCCCAGAGGCAGAGCATCCAGAAGCGGGTGGAAACGGAAAAGCCGAACAGGGCCGCGGCGCTGAGAAACACGCTGGCCACGGTGACGCCTTTGGTGGTGAACCGGGCGGTGAGCCGCTCGGACAGAAGGCTGGAGCAGATGGTGCCGCCGGTGATGATCATGGACACAGCCCCGGCGGCGGAGAGAGGCTGGTCAAAGACCAGGCGCATGGTGGGCCAGCCCGAACCCAGCAGAGAGTCCGGCAGGCCCAGGCTGATGAACACAAGGTAGATAACGGCGAGAAGCAGGGTGTACATGACGGAGTTCCTTTTCAAAGAAAGGGGGCGCCTTGGCGCCCCCTTGGTTTTTTGTGATGCAGCGGCGTTTTACCAGGCCAGAACGCTCTGGATAAACAGGAACGCCACGAAGATGGGCAGGATGTAGGTGACATACACCCGCATCCAGTTGGGGATCTTCGCGCCCTCGCCCTGGTTGGCCTCGGCCTGGTATTTCTTGAAGCCCCAGCCCACGCGGCTGATGCAGAAGAACAGATAGACCAGGCTGCCGAAGGGCAGCAGGATGTTGCTGATGAGGTAGTCCTCCACATCCATAAAGCCGGAGCCGTTGCCGCGGGGGTCAAAGGCGGACCAGACGTTGAAGCCCAGCACGCAGGGCAGCGAGATGAGCGTGACCACCACGCCGTTCACCAGCGCGGCCTTTTTGCGGCTCCAGCCGGTGAGGTCCATAGTGCAGGCCAGGATGTTCTCAAACACCGCAATGATGGTGGAGAAGGCCGCGAAACTCATGAACAGGAAGAACAGGCTGCCCCATACCCGGCCGGCAGGCATGTCGTTGAACACGTTGGGCAGGGTGATGAAGATGAGGTTGGGGCCGCTGTCGGCGGGAACGTTGTAGGCCATGCAGGCCGGGAAGATGATGAGGCCGGAGGTGAAGGCCACGAAGGTGTCCAGACCGGCGATGCGCACGCTCTCGCCCAGCAGGCAGTGCCGGCGGTCCAGATAGCTGCCGAAGATCAGCATGGCGCCGATGCCCAGGCTCAGGGTGAAGAAGCTCTGGTTCAGCGCGGCGGTGACCACGCCCAGGGTGTTCTGCACCGTCTCGAGGGCGGTCTCACCGGCCATCACAGAGAAGTTGGGCACCAGATAGAACTTGACGCCCTCCATGCCGCCGGGCAGCATCACACTGTTCACCGCCAGCACCACGATCAGCGCCAGCAGGGCCAGCATCATCCACTTGGTGATGCGCTCCACGCCCTTCTGCAGGCCCATGGAGCAGATCAAAAAGCCCAGCACCACCACGACTACCATCCAGAAGCCCATGGTGACCGGCTGGCTCAGCATGCCGGAGAACGCATCGGCCACCTGATCGGTGTCCATGCCCTCCAGCTGGCCGGCGAGGGAGCGGTAGAAGTAATAGAGCATCCAGCCGGTGACGCTGGTGTAGAAGCTCATCAGCACATAGTTGCCCAGCATGGCCACCTTGCCGTGCCAGTGCCACTTGGTGCCGGCGGGCTCCAGCTGCTGGTAGGCCAGCACGCAGCTTTTGCGGCTGGCGCGGCCGATGGCAAACTCCATGGTGAGCACCGGAACGCCCACCGTTACAAGAAACAGCACATAGAGAAGAACGAAGGCGCCGCCGCCGTTCTGCCCCACCACATAGGGGAAACGCCACACATTGCCGATGCCGATGGCGCACCCGGCGCTGATGAGCAGAAAGCCCAGCCGGGATTTGAAATTCTCACGCTGCATGATAACACCTCACAGTGAATTGACACGCTGCCGCGGCCCGCAATTTTGCCGCTTTAGCGCAGTACTTCTCTATTATAGCGAGTCCGCCTTTCGCTTGCAAGCCGAAAACACAGAAAAGCCCCCGGAAACCAGTGGTTCCCGGGGGCTTTTGCGCTTTTTTTGTCAGCCCAGCTTGCTCACGTTCATATCCACGCGGGTGGAGATGCCGGGCACGGTGCCGGAACTGGTGTACTGCCAGATGTCGTAGTTGTACTTGAAATCCAGCTGGTCGCGATACTGGGCGATCCAGATGCTGTAGCCGGTGAGGCTGGCCATGTTCAGGTTGTTGTAGAACCAGGAGGCGTAGCTGTAGACGCCGGCGCGGTAGCCCGCGCCCTGAATGGCGTTGCAGAACGCAACGGCGTTGCGGGTGCGCTGGTCACGGCTGATACCGTCGGCACGGCCGGTATCGTTCGCCACCTTCTCGGTGTCGAAGTAGATGGGGTAGCTCACGCGGCCGCCGGTCTCCTGAATGAGGCGGATGACCATGCTGGCCTCTTCCACGGCTTCCTGCTCGTTGATGGCCTGGCTGTAGAAGTACAGGCCCACCTTGACGCCGGCAGCGTTGGCGCCCTGGATGTTCTTGCGGAAGTAGGGGTCCTCGACCAGAGCGCCCGTGCCGTAGCCGCGGTAGCCCACGCGGATGATGGCGAAGTCGATGCCGCTGGCCTTCACCGCGTTCCAGTCGATGTTGTACTGGTACTTGGACACGTCGATGCCCTTCACCAGGCCGTTGCCGGAACTGGAGACGGTGGGAACGCCGCTCGCGTCGAACTTATACTTCACGCCGGCGATGACCTTCTCGGTGTTCACCAGCTTCTCGTGGGTGGTGGGATCGTAGAAGGCTTCCTTGTTCTCAAAGCTGGGCTGCCAGCCGCTGTAGACCACCTTCAGGGTGACCTCGGTGGCAGTGAGCTTGAAGGCGCTGTTGGCCACAGGCTTGCCGTCCTTAAACAGCACCACTGTGGCGGCGGGGGTGGGGGTGGGAGTGCCCGCCGGAGTGGGGCTGGGAGAGGGGGTGATGCTGGGCGAGGGGCTCGGGGTGGCGGTCACCTCCGGGGTCGCGGTGGGCGCGGGAGTGGCAGTCACCACAGGGGTAGGCTCGGGGGTAGCGGTCACCACGGGGGTGGGCGTCGGGGTGACGACCACCTCGGGGGTGGGAGTGGGCGTGATCTCGGGGGTGGAGCTGCCCGTCTCGCCGGAAGCAGAGCCGGACTCGCCCTCCGCAAAGGCCACCGGGAAGAACAGGCGGCCGAATCCGCCCACCACGCTGCTCATCACGCTGCTGGCGGAGTTGGTGGCGGAATAGGTGGCCTCCACGATGTACTCGCCGCCGGCGGCGTCCTTTTCGGTCTTGCTCACATAGTAGTTGGAGCGGGTGCCGTCCGCGTTGAGCAGCCAGTTCTTGCCGCCGTCGCTCTGGGTGTTGCCCGCCAGGACGTACACGCTGCCTTTGACCTCTTCCTTCTTGCTGATGTTGGTATCGTAGTCGTTGGGGGGCAGGGTCACGGTGGGATCGAAGCCGTCGCTGGTCTCGTCGTTCAGCACGTTGTCGTCGGTGACAATGTCGCCGGCGCCCACTTCGCTCTCGTCCTTGATCTGGTCCTTAACGGCGTCGGTGTCCACCTTATACTCCACCTTCTCCTTCACCTTGGTGGTGACAGGTTCCGGCAGTATGTAGCCTTCCATCTCGGACAGGTGAACGGTGTACTCGCCCACCGGCAGCTCCTCGATCAGCAGGGTGCCAGTCTCGGGGTCGATCTTATAGGTCTCGGTGGGTTTCTGGGTCTTGGTGCTGGAAGAGCTGGACGACTTGCCCGAAGTGCTCTTGCTGGAGGCGGACTTATCCGCCTTGTAGTCCACCACCACCTCGAACTCCACGCCGAGCACCGGCATGCTGTTCTCGGCGTTGGTGACGGTGATGCCCAGCGTCTGCTGCACCGCGGTGACCTCCAGGCCCAGCTGGATGGGCTCCGGCGTGGCCGTGGGTTCCGGGGTGGGCGAAGCGGTGGGGTCTGGCGTGGCGGTGGGCGCCGCCGAGGCGGAGCTGCCGGCGGAGGCGCTGTTGGCCGCCGCGTTCACCGCCGTCAGGGCGATGCCCGCACCGGTGCCCACGATCAGGATCATGGCACAGCTGAGAGCCAGCACCGCCTTGTACAGGGGCATGCGGCTCCAGAAACTGCGGGTGAAATAGCGTGAAATATCTTTTCTGCTCATGCTTTGAACGATTCCTCCGCGTATGTGTTTGTCGGCGTCCGCTTTGCTGTTCAGGGCAAAGGCAGACGGTTTTTTCGCATATGTGCTTTAAGTGTAGCACATATGACGACAAAGGTACACAAAATTCCACATTTTTCACAATTTTTGTTGAGAAGCCGGGCGCATTTCACGCCGCCTGCTCCAGCGGGCAGTAGCGCGCCACCAGCAGATCCACGCAGGCGCCGTAGCTGGCCATGCCCAGGTCCTGGCCGTAGCTTTCCAGAAAGGCGGTGTAGGTGCTCTCCGCCAGCTCAGAAGCGGGGCTTTCAAAGGACAGCCAGTATTCGTCGTTCCAGGCAAGGTCCGCCGTCGGGCCCTCTTCCAGCAGCTGCCAGACCTCCCACCAGGCGGCGGGGTCGGCAGAGTAAAGGGCGTTGGACAGGTGCAAAAAGCCGAACAGCCAGCCGGAATACTGCCAGAGCGTGTCGGCGTTTGCCAGGCAGGCCGCGATGCCCACAAAGTTCGCCTCCTGCTCGGGAGCCACGCCCTGCTGGTGGGCCTGCTCATGGGCGATGGTCACAGGCAAAAACACGTTGGGGCAGTCCATGTTGAGGGTGCTCTCGCCGGTGAAGGGAAAAATGTAGCCGGTGAAGCCCGCCGCGCTCATGAACCAGGAGTAGACCGCCGGCTTGGGCTGCCGGGCTGGGCCGTCCAGAAAGGGGTATTCCTCCGTGAGGGCGGCAAGACTGTCGGAGGCCGACTCCATGATGGCCGCGCTGTCCGCCGCAAGGCGGCCGGAAGAGTCCCGTTCCACCAGGCGGCCGGTGCGGTTGGCCCCCTCGGCGAACCACAGGGTGGTGGCCTCCAGCGCTTCGGTGGTCACCGGCTCCGCCGCAAGGCCGCTTTTGTCGCTGAAGCTGGAAGCGTAGTAGTGCACGCCCCACAGCCAGCTCACCCCGGCCCAGATCCAGACCGCCAGCGCCGCCAGCCCCAGCAGCCGCCGGGCCAGCACCCGCCTGCCCTGCAGCTGGCCGCGCACCGTGGCCACAGCCATCACCAGCACCCATACCCCCAGCGCCGTGCAGAGCAGCTCCGCCAGCGAAAAGGGCAGCGGGTCCGCCAGAGCGCTGACGGCCCGGCGCACACCCGTTGCAAGCGACGCCGCCGCGTCCATCGACGCCCGGTCACGGCGCAGCAGCAAAAACAGCCCCTGGGCCGCTCCCCCTGCCAACAGAACGTACAGCGCCCGGCTCCGGGCCAGATCTTTCAGCCGCTCCTTCATCGCTCCGTCTCCCTTCGACCTTTTCTTCTTATTATATCCCTCCGCGGCGGCGGGGCGCAACGGCAAGAAAAAAATAATTTGAAGTTCAAAACATCTTGACAAAGAGCTCCGGCCGTGGTACCATCGATTCGTTTGAACTTCAAAGTTTTTGTTCAGACGGGAAAGAAGGTGCATTCTGTGACCGATGCGGAGCGAAAGATCAACAGTTTTCTGGTGGACGTGTTCAACGATGTGCTGCGCCTGGAGGAGGACGACCTGGCAAAGGGGCCCTACAAAAACCTCTCGGTCAGCGAGATGCATGTGCTGGATGCGGTGAACTGCGCCGCCGGGGACGAGACCATGCGGGAACTGGCAGCACGGCTGCGGGTGACCGCCAGCACCCTGACGGTGGCGGTGAAAACGCTGGAGCAAAAGGGGTATCTTGTGCGCACCCGCGCCGAAGAGGACCGGCGCAAGGTGACGGTGAGCCTCACCGACGCGGCCCGCGGCGCGCTGGAACGCCACGCGGCGTTCCACGAAAAGCTGGTGGACCGGGTGAGCCGGCGGCTCACGCCCGGGCAGATGGACCAGCTGGCGGACACCCTGGCGGCGCTCCATGGTTTTTTCACCGACATCCAGTGAACCGGCGGCCAAAACCGCCCCAAACGTAAGGAGACGATGTGACATGATCCGTATTCTGACCGATTCCACCTGTGACCTTCTGCCCGCCGAGGCGGCCCGCCTTGGGGTGGAAGTGGTGCACATGCAGGTGCGCTTTGAGGATGGCGAGGTGTTCCGGGACGGTCTGGACATGACCCCGGACGAGTTCTATGCCCGGCTGGTGAAGTGCGACAAGCTGCCCACCACCAGCCAGCCCAGTCCCCAGGACTTCATGGACCGCTTTGAGGAGGCCAAGGCCGCCGGTGACGAGGTGGTGGCCATTCTCATCAGCGGCCAGCTCAGCGGCACCTACCAGTCCGCCCGCATCGCCGCCGACAGCTGCGAGTACGACAAAATCCATCTGGTGGACAGCATGAACGCCACTCTGGGCGAGCAGCTGCTGGTACGGCTGGCGGTGCAGATGCGCGGCGAAGGCGCCAGCGCCGCCGAGATCGTGGAGGAGCTGGAGCGCCGCCGGATGGACGTGCGCCTTGTGGCCGTGGTGGACGATCTGAAATACTTCCGCAAGGGCGGCCGGCTCACCGGCGCTCAGGCGCTGGCGGGCAGCCTGCTGGGCGTAAAGCCGGTGGTGGCCGTGCGGGACGGCAAGGTGGGTCTTGCGGGCAAGGCCCGGGGCATGCCGGGCGCCTATGTGGCGCTGTTCAAGCTGATGGACAGCGACGGCGGGCTGGACGAGGCCATGCCCTACATGATCGGCTACACCGCCCACCGCAAGGCCGCGGAGCCCATCCACCGCTACCTCACCCAGAATCTGGGTCTGGAAGCGCCCCTGTGCCGCCATATCGGCACCGCCATCGGCACCCATGCGGGCCCCGGCGCGGCGGGCGTGGCCTTCTTCGCCAAGAATCCGGACGTTTCCGCTGAATAAGCTTTCTTCCCACAGCTTTGGTGTATTTATAAATAAAAAGGAGCGCGGCTCCGCTGCCCGAAGGGTGGCGCGGCCGCGCCCCTTTTTATCAAAAGAACGCCCCGGGCAAAAGCCCGGGGCGTTCTTTGTTCGGTTTGGGTTATTTGCCCTGACGGCGCTTTTCGCCCTCGATGAGGCGGGCGGTGACCTCGTCCACCTGGTCGG
>DXBV01000104.1 GCA_019116345.1 Candidatus Allofournierella merdipullorum
CTACGACGACCTCTCCAAGCACGCCGTGGCTTACCGCGCCCTCAGCCTGCTCATCCGCCGTCCCCCGGGACGTGAGGCCTACCCCGGCGACGTGTTCTATCTGCACAGCCGCCTTTTGGAGCGCGCGGCCCGCATCGCCCCCGAGTACGGCGGCGGCAGCCTGACCGCCCTGCCCATCATCGAGACCCAGGCGGGCGACGTGTCCGCCTACATCCCCACCAACGTCATCTCCATCACCGACGGCCAGATCTTCCTGGAGAGCGAACTGTTCCATAGCGGCGTCATGCCGGCGGTGAACCCGGGCATCTCGGTGTCCCGCGTGGGCGGCAACGCCCAGATCAAGGCGATGAAGAAGGTGGCGGGCAGCCTGAAGCTCATCTACAGCCAGTACCGCGAGCTGCAGAGCTTTGCCCAGTTCGGCTCCGACCTGGACGCCGACACCAAGGCCCGTCTGGCGCAGGGCGAGCGCATCGTGGCCGTGCTCAAGCAGGACCGCAATTCCCCCATCCCGGTGGAAAAGCAGGTGTGCATCCTCTACGCCGTCACCAAGGACTACCTGAAAGAGGTGGCCGTGGAGGACGTGAAGGAGTACGAGAAGGGCCTGTACGAGTATATGGACGCCCATGCCAGCGAGGTCCTTTCCTCCATCCGCATCAGCGGCAAGCTGGAAGAGGACGCGGAAAAGGCGCTGGCCCTGGCGCTGGACGATTACACCCGGCAGTTTTTGAACACCCGGGCCAAGTGAGGAGGCAGAGCGTATGGCAGGCGCGTCCATGAAGGACATCAAACTGCGCATCAAAAGCGTGGAAGGCACCATGCAGATCACCAAGGCCATGGAGCTGGTCGCCTCCTCCAAGCTGCGCCGCGCCAAGGAGCGGGTGGAACACAGCCGCCCCTATTTCGACGTACTCCATGCGGCGCTGGATGACATCGCCTACTCCAACGATGAGTTCCGCTCGCCCTACATGGCCCAGCGCCCGGTGAAGACCAGCTGCTATGTGGTCATCGCCGGCGACCGCGGCCTTGCCGGCGGATACAACGCCAACATCCTCAAGGCGGTGGCCGCCCACGCCGAGGGCAAGAACTGGTGCGTTCTGCCCATCGGCAAAAAGGCGCTGGAGCATTACCGCCGCCGGGGCGTGCCCATCGTCACCGACCGCTACGCCGAGGCGGCGGACGTGGAGATGAGCGGCTGCTACGACATCGCCCGCACCCTGGCCAAGGGGTTTGTGAACGGCGAGTTCGACGAGGTCATCCTGGCCTACACCAATTTCGTCTCCATGCTCAGCCAGCAGCCGGCCACCCTGAAGCTGCTGCCGCTGAACTACCGGAAAGCGGAAAAGGGCAGCGGCCCCCGCCAGACCACCCTCTACGAGCCGGACTGCGAGACGGTCTACAACGCCATCGTGCCGGAATATCTGGCGGGCCTCATCTGGGGCGGGCTGTGTGAGTCGGTGGCCAGCGAGCTGGGCGCCCGCCGCACCGCCATGGACGCCGCCAGCAAGAACGCCGGCGAGATGATCGAAAACCTGAGCCTGCATTACAACCGGGCCCGGCAGGCGGCCATCACCCAGGAAATCACCGAGATCGTGGCGGGCGCCGAGGGCTGAACAGCCCCCGGCTCACGCCGAAAAAAGGAGAAATGTCCATGCCGAATCAATTCGAAGGCACCGTGGTGCAGGTCATCGGCCCGGTGCTGGATATCAAATTCCCCGACGGCCAGCTGCCCAGCCTGCTGAACGCCATCCGGGTGGAGAACGGCGACAAGAGCCTGATCGTGGAGGTGGCGCAGCACATCGGCGACAATGTGGTGCGCTGCATCGCCATGAGCAGCACCGACGGCCTGGTGCGCGGCGCCAAAGCGGTGGACACCGGCGGCCCCATCAGCGTGCCTGTGGGCCGGGAGTGCCTGGGCCGCATCTTCAACCTGCTGGGCGAGCCGGTGGACAATCTGCCCGCCCCCGAGACCGCGGAGCGCTGGCCCATCCACCGGGACCCTCCCAGCTATGAGGAACAGCAGAACACCACCGAGATCCTGGAGACCGGCATCAAGGTCGTGGACCTGATCTGCCCCTACGCCAAGGGCGGCAAGATCGGCCTGTTCGGCGGCGCCGGCGTGGGCAAGACCGTGCTCATCATGGAGCTCATCAACAACGTTGCCAAGCAGCACGGCGGCCTGTCGGTGTTCACCGGCGTGGGCGAGCGCACCCGCGAAGGCAACGACCTGTACAACGAGATGAAGGAGTCGGGGGTCATCAACAAGACCGCCCTGGTCTACGGCCAGATGAACGAGCCGCCGGGAGCCCGTATGCGGGTGGGCCTGTCCGGCCTGACCATGGCCGAGTACTTCCGCGACAAGGAGCACCAGGACGTGCTTCTCTTCATCGACAACATCTTCCGCTTCACCCAGGCGGGCAGCGAGGTGTCGGCTCTGCTGGGCCGTATGCCCAGCGCCGTGGGCTATCAGCCCACCCTCGCCACCGAGATGGGCGCCTTGCAGGAGCGTATCACCTCCACCAAGGAAGGCTCCATCACCAGCGTGCAGGCGGTGTACGTGCCGGCCGACGACCTGACCGACCCGGCCCCCGCCACCACCTTCGCCCATCTGGACGCCACCACCGTTCTGTCCCGTGCCATCGCCAGCCTGGGCATCTACCCGGCGGTGGACCCGCTGGATTCCTCCAGCCGCATCCTGTCCCCCGACGTGCTGGGCCAGGAGCACTACGAGGTGGCCCGCGGCGTGCAGCAGGTGCTGCAGCGCTACAAGGAACTGCAGGACATCATCGCCATCATGGGCATGGACGAGCTGAGCGAGGAGGACAAGATCACCGTCAACCGCGCCCGCAAGATCCAGCGCTTCCTCAGCCAGCCCTTCACCGTGGCCGAGCAGTTCACCGGCATGGAGGGCCGCTATGTGCCTCTGAAGGAGACCATCCGCGGCTTCAAGGAGATTCTGGAAGGCAAACACGACGACCTGCCCGAGTCGGCGTTCCTGTTCAAGGGCACCATCGACGAAGTGGTCGCCGCGGCAAAGAAAGGTGAAACGGCATGAGCAGCTTTCCCTTGCAGATCGTCACCCCCGGCGGCCGGGCCTTTGACGGCGCGGCGGAAAAACTTTTCTGCCGCACCATCGTGGGCGACGTGGCCATTCTGGCCCGCCACTGCGATTATCTCACCGCGGTGGGCATGGGCGAGGCCCGGGTCACCCTGGAGGACGGCTCGGTGCGCCGCGCCGCCTGCATCGGCGGCATGCTGTCGGTGAGCGGGGGCAAGGTGCGCCTGATGGCCAACACCTTCGAGTGGGCCGAGGACATCGACGTGGCCCGGGCCGAGGCGGCCGAAGCGGATTCGAAGCGCCAGCTGGAGCAGACGGACCTCACTCCCCGTGACCGGGAGCTGGCCACCGCCAGGCTGCGGCGCGCTCAGGTGCGCCAGAGCGTGGCCGCCCGCCGCTGAACCCGAAGGAGGAGAGCCCATGGACCTGGAACGACTCACCGCGCTGCTGGATGCGCTCAGCGGCCGCTGGAACCAGGTGCTGGCCGTCTTTGGCGGCGTTGCACTGGCGGCGGGCCTGCTGGGCCTGCTTACCCGCGCCCTGGGCGCCAAGGAAGAGGACGGCTTTCACCACCTGTTCCGCCGCCGGTCCGACGAGGAATGACCGGGAACTTTGATTCCAAAACGGAATAAATTCACGGAAATATCCGGAATGTAAAAATCCCCCTGCCTTGCGGCAGGGGGATTTTTCTGCGAAAAAGGCATCACAGCCGGCGGCTCCAGCTGTGGCGGCTGGCCAGCGCCAGCAGGGGGAAAATTTCCAGGCGGCCCAGCAGCATATCCAGCGTGAGCACCAGCTTGGACAGGTCGCTGTAGCAGTCGTAGTTCACCATGGGGCCCACCGCGTCGAAGCCGGGGCCGATGTTGTTGAAGCAGGAGAACACGGCGGAGATGTTGCTCTCCAGGCTGAGCTCGTCCAGCGAGACGACCACGAAGCTGCCGAAGAGGATGAGCACATAGGCCACCAGATAGGCGCTCACGTTGTGGAGCACATCGTCCTCCACCACCTTGCCGTTCACCCGCACCAGCTGCACGCTGCTGGGGCGCAGGGTCCGGCGTATGGCGCGGCGCAGGCTTTTGACCATAAGCAAAAGGCGAATCACCTTCAGGCCGCCGCCGGTGGACCCGGCGCAGGCGCCCACCGCCATCAGGCAGAGCAGGATGGCCTTGGAAAAGGCGGGCCAGAGGTCAAAATCCACCGTGGAAAAGCCGGTGGTGGTCATGATGCTGCTCACCTGGAAATAGGCGTGGCGGATGCGCTCGGAAAGATCGGGGATGAGGTCCCGGATGTCCCAGGCGATGAGCGCGCCGGCGACCAGCAGGATGAGGAAATACAGGCGCACCTCCTCGTCCTTCACCGCAAGGCCCACCTTGCGCAGAAGCAGCAGGTAATACACCGAGAAATTCACCCCGAACAGGGCCATAAACACGGTGACCACCCATTGCAGGTAGGGGCTGTAGCTGGCCATGCTGTCCGCCTTGATGCCAAAGCCGCCGGTGCCGGCGGTGCCGAAGGCGGTGCACAGGCTGTCGAACAGGGGCATGCCTCCCACCAGCAGGAACAGGATGCAGGCCAGGGTGAGCGCCAGATAGATGGCGTAGAGGATCTTGCTGGTCTGGCGCAGCCGGGGGGTGAGCTTGCTCACCGTGGGGCCGGGGCTCTCCGCCCGCATCAGGTGCAGCGTGCCGCCCTGCCGCGCGGGCAGGATGGCCAGCATGAACACCAGAATGCCCATGCCGCCCAGCCAGTGGGTGGCGCTGCGCCAGAACAAAAGACCCCGGCTCATCTGGGCCGGGTCGGCCAGAATGGAGGCGCCGGTGGTGGTGAAGCCGCTCACCACTTCGAACAGCGCGTCGATGTAGCTGGGGATCTGGCCGCTGATGTAAAAGGGCAGGCAGCCCAGCAGCGACAGCACGATCCAGCTCATGGCCACCGTCACAAAGCCCTCGGGGGCAAAGATGCTGTCCCGGGCGCGGCGGCCCACCAGCAGAAACAGCCCGGCGCACAGGCCCATGATGAGCAGCGACACCCCGAAGGCCGCGGCCGTGGGGGCGTCCCGGTCCACCCAGCACCACACGAGGCTGGGCAGCATGAAGCCCATCTCCAGCAGGATGATCATGCCGATGGTGTGGTTGATCGCTCGAAAATTCAAATCCGCACTTCCTCTTTTAAAAATCCCGTTGACGCGGCCCGTTATTCAAACAGGTCGTTCATCTGCAGCACCGGGCTGTCCAGCGTGCTCACCGCCACCACCGTGTCGCCCGCCTCAAAGCTGGAGGTGCCGTCCGGAATGATGGTGTCGGCGCCCCGGCTGATGCAGGAGATCAGGATGCCCCGGCGCAGAGGCACGTCCTTCAGCGGCACGTCCCGGTAGCGGGTGTTCTCGTCCACCCGGAACTCCATGGCGGCGGCGTGGCCCTCGGCGATGAGGTGCAGCGCCAGGATTTTGCCGGTCTTGTTCTGCATGCTTCGCACATAGCGGGCGATGAGCGCGCTGCACAGGTCTTTGGGGCTGACGATGCTGCCGATGTCCAGCGCTTCAAACATGCGGTTGTATTCCAGGCGGTTGACCTTGGTCACCACCTTGGGCACGCCCTGGCTGTGGGCGTACATGCTCAGCACGATGTTCTCCTCGTCGATGCCGGTCAGGCTCACCAGCGCGTCGGCCTCGTCCAGGCCTTCGCTCTCCAGAAAGCTCTGGGAAGAACCGTCGCCCAGCACCACCGCCGCCCCGGGCAGGTTCTCCGCCAGAAAGCGGGCGCGGGCCGGGTTCTGCTCGATGATCTTCACGCTCAGGTGGGAGTCCAGCAGGCGCTGGGCCAGATAGAAGCTGATGTGGCCGCCGCCCACCAGCATCACCCGGCGGATCTTCTGCTTGGCGATGCCCAGATTCTTGATGAGCTGGGCAAGGTTCACCGCCCGGGCAGTGACGAAGATGCGGTCGCCCTTTTTCAGCTCAAAGCTGCCGTCGGGAATGATGACCTGGCCGGCGCGCAGCACCGCGCACACCAGCACCTTCACCTGGGCGATCTTATAAAGCTGATGCAGCGCAACGCCCTCCAGCCGGCTGCCCTCGTCCACCCGCAGGCCCACGATCTCCACCCGGCCTTTGGCAAAGCTGTCCCGGTGGAGGAAGCTGGGGAACTGCAGCAGGTGGAAAATTTCCCGCGCCGCCGACAGTTCCGGGTTGATGGTCATGGAAAGGCCCAGCTCCTCCCGCATGAAGAAGAGCTGTTCGGTGTAGTCCGGGTTGCGCACCCGGGCGATGGTGTGCAGGCGGCTGTTCATCTTTTTGGCCGTCAGGCAGCACAGCAGGTTGATCTCATCGGCGCTGGTAGCGGCGATGAGCAGGTCCGCTTTCTGCACCTGCGCCTGCCGCAGCGCCTCCATGGTGGCGGCGTTGCCCTGCACCGCCAGCACGTCGTACTGGTACATATTGGCCTGCAGCACACCGGGGTTGGAATCCACAATGGTGACCTCGTGGCCCTCGTGCAGCAGCTGCCGCGTCAGGGCAAGGCCCACCTTGCCGTCGCCGGCAATAATGATCTTCATGGCACACACCTTTGTCTTGTGTTTTGGTTCGTTTTCGGCCAGTGGACATAAAAAAACTAATTATAGTATACGAGTTCAAGGGCGAATGTACAAGCGGTATTCGGTTTTTTGGTCAAAGGAGGGCGAAAAGCGCCCCGGCACGCGCCGGAACGCCGCCGTGCCGTGCTTGACAGTGCGGCCCAAAATGGGATACCATAAAGCTAAAAGAGAACGCCGTTTCCGCCGCCCTTCGGGCCGCGGGCGGCAGCGGGGGACGAGCGAAATGCAGAACGCGAAGAACCTTTATATCCTCAGCGACACCAACGCCTTTACCCGGGGCGAGCTGGACAACGTAGCCCTCACCGAGGACGGTGTGTGCCTGGAGCAGGTGGCGGGCCGCCATGTGCTTTACGGCTGCTTCACCTCCCAGCCGGTGAACCTGCCTGCTTTTGACCGGCTGGTGATGAGCTGGAACGCCGACACCCCGCCGGGCACCGTGGTGGAGGCCCAGGCCCGGGTGCGGGTGGGCGAGGAGTGGAGCGGCTGGCTGAGCTTCGGCAAGTGGAGCCCCTACATCCGGCGGGCCAGCGTCACCGGCAGCGAGGACGCGCCGGTGTTTATGTGGCGCAACGTGCTGCACGTGGCCAAAGGCCGCGCCGTGCAGGCCCAGCTGCGCATCTATCTTTACACCGACGACGAGCGCCTCACCCCCCGGGTGTGGCTGCTGGCCGCCAGCGTGCGCCCGGTGGACGGAGACAGCGAGCCTCCCGCCCTTTACAGCTGGGCCCTGCACCTGCCCGCCTACAGCCAGAACCTGCGTGACCCCGCCCTGCGGGACGGCATGAGCACCCCCGTCACCCTGGCGGGCATGCTCAACCGCTGGGGGCAGGATGTGCTGCCCGAGGAGCTGGCCCAGGCCATGCTGGACCACGGCGACACCGACATGGGCACCCGGAACTTCTCCTTCGGGGCGGCGCTGGCCGGGTCGCTGGGCTACCGGGCGTATCTGGCCTATCTGGAACCGGAGCGGCTGTGGCAGTGCATCAAACAGGGCAATTCGGTGGGCGTGTTCATGCGCTACGCCGACAGCGAGGAACAGGCGGCGGTCACCGGCAAGGTGTACCTGCCCGGTGCCTTTGCCGACGTGGAGGCCCAGATGATGGCTCTGCGGGGCTTTGAGGTGACGGAGGAAGGCTCCTTCGCCCTGGTGAACGACAGCCTTGCCCCCACCGACGCCGAGGCCGAGCGCTCTTATCCGCTGGACGCGTTCTGGAAAGCCTATCAGGGCCTGGCGCTGGTCATCACCGGGCGGCAGAAGGGCCGGGGCGAAGGCTGCCCACACCGCCGCCACGCCCGGCTGCGGCCGCTGGAGCAGGTGGGCAGCTACATCTTCCAGGACGAGAACGGCCAGGACCTGCCCCTGCCGGAGGACTTTTCCGGCACGCTGGCCTGCGCCGTGGCGGGGGACGCCGTGCACGCCACCACCGCCCACAAGACCTTCCGCTTTTTGAAGCCCACGGCTCAGGGCGGCGTGCAGCTGCCGCCGGAGCTGTTCGGCGGCAAGGGCCGCATCACCGTGTACGCCATCGAACCGAACGGCTGCGCCCTGGTGGGGGATGTGCACCTGCCGGGCTGAACGCCGCAAGAGAATAAGGGGGGCAGACCATGAGCATGAAATACAGTGTCATCACCATCGGACGGGAGTTCTGCACCGGCGGGCTGGACATTGCCCGCAATGTGGCGGGCCGGCTGGGCGCGCCCATGTACGACAAGGAACTCATCACCCTCACGGCCAAGGAGAGCGGCCTGTCGGAACAGGCCATTGCCGCCGGCGAAAAGCGGCCCAGCGGCAGTTTGCTCTATAACCTCTACACCATGGGCAGCGATCTGCCCTTGAGCGACCAGGTGTTCGTGGTGCAGAGCCAGATCATCCGCCGCCTGGCGGACCAGGGCCCCTGCGTCATCGTGGGCCGCTGCGGCGACTATGTGCTGCGAAACCGCACCGACGTGCTGCGGGTCTTTCTCCATGCGCCGCTGGAGTTCCGCCGCCGCCGCGCCGTGGCCGACGGCCTTGTGCCCGCCGACGCCGACGAGCGCGCGGTGAGCGCCATGCTGGAAAAAGAGGACCGCCGCCGCGCCGCCTACTACAATTTCTACAGCGAGTTCCGCTGGGGCGAGGCCGCCCACTACGACCTGTGCCTCAACGCCGCGCTGGGCGAAAATACCTGTGCCGACCTGATCTTGCGGGCGGCCCAGGGGTAAAAACACACAATTCCCCGCCGCGAACGCGGCGGGGAATCATTCTATCCGAAACGAGGGATGCGCCATGATAAAGACTGTGGGCGTGGTCAGCCTGTCCGCCGGCACGCTGGGGGAGGACTTTGTCCGCCATGAGCTGGAGCTGGGGGTGCGCCGGCTGAAAGACTACGGCGTCAGGGTAAAGTTTCTGCCCCATGCCCTCAAAGGCATCGACTATGTGAAGGCCCACCCGGAACAGCGGGCCGCCGACCTGCTGGAAGCCTTCCGGGACCCGGAGATAGACCTCATCCTCTGCGCCATCGGCGGCGACGACACCTACCGGCTGCTGCCGTATTTGTTCGGGGAGAACCAACTGGCAAAGGCCGCTTGTGAAAAACCCTTCCTTGGCTTTTCCGATTCCACCGTCAACCACTTCATGCTCCACAAGGTGGGGCTGCCCACCTTTTACGGGCAGGCCTTTTTGTCGGACGTCTGCGAGATGGACAGGGAGATGCTGCCCTACACCCGGCGGTACTTTGAGGAGCTGCTGCGCACCGGCGCCATCCGGCAGGTGAAGCCCAGCGACGTGTGGTACGAGGGCCGCACCGACTACAGCCCCGACCGGCTGGGCACCCCGCTGCCCGCCCACCCCGCCGAGGGCTGGAAGCTGCTGCAGGGGCCGCCGGCCTTTTCCGGCAAGATTTTGGGCGGCTGCCTGGACACCCTCTATGACTTCTTCGACGGCGAACGCTACGCCGATATGCCCGCCCTCTGCCGGAAGTACGGCCTGTTCCCCGACGCGGCGGACTGGCAGGGCCGCATCCTGCTGCTGGAGACCAGCGAGGAGCAGATGAGCCCGGAAAAGTTCAGCCGCGCCCTGGGCTTTCTGAAAGAGGCAGGGGTGTTCAAGGCGGTGAGCGGCGTTCTCTTCGGCCGCCCCATGGACAACGTGTACCGGGAAGAATACCACCGGCGGCTGGCGGCGGCGGTGGACGACCCCGCCCTGCCCATTCTGGCGGACGTGAGCGTGGGCCACGCCCTGCCCCGGTGCATCCTGCCCTTCGGGGTGAACGCCAGAGTGGACGCGCAGGCCCGGACCATCACCTTCGGCGCTCCGTAAGCCCCAAAAACTCCCTGCTTGACAAAAGTATTACTTTGTGCTAATAATAAAAGGGATAAGGTAAAGCAAGTCCCCCCTGCCGGCGTCCGCTGGCAGAGGGGCTTTTTCATGCCCGCACAAGAAAGGAAAACAGGAGGTCATTCACCATGTACGATCTCGTGATCGTTGGCGCCGGCCCCGCCGGCATTTTCACCGCGCTGGAGCTGCTGCGCAAAGGCAAAAAAGAGAAGATCGTCATCGTCGAAAAGGGCAAACCGGTGGAAAAGCGCCATTGCCCCAAGGCAGAGACCGGCCGCTGCATGAACTGCAAGCCCTACTGCCACATCACCACCGGCTTTTCCGGCGCGGGCGCTTTCTCCGACGGCAAGCTCAGCCTGTGCTATGAGGTGGGCGGCGAACTGCCCACCCTCATCGGCGAGGAGTTTGCCCAGAGCCTCATCGACTACACCGACTCCATCTATCTGGAGTTTGGCGCCGACCCTCATGTGGAGGGCATCTACGACGGCGAGGACATCCGCGAAATTCGCAAGAACGCCATCAAGGCGGGCCTGAAACTGGTGGATTGCCCCATCCGCCATCTGGGCACCGAGAAGGCCCAGGACCTGTATCTGGCGCTGCAGAACCACCTGCTGGCCCAGGGCGTGGAAATGCGCTTTGACACCGAGTGCGTGGACCTGCTCATCGAGGACAGCGTCTGCCGCGGCGTGAAGGTGCGCGCGGCCAAGGGCGGCGCCGAGGAGGACATCCTGGCCCGCCGCACCGTGGTGGCCACCGGCCGCCGGGGCGCCGACTGGCTGGAGCGCCGCTGCGCCCAGCACGGCATCGCCCACAAGCCCGGCACCGTGGACATCGGCGTGCGGGTGGAGGTGCGCAACGAGGTGATGGAAAAGGTGAACAAGGTGCTGTATGAGTCCAAGCTCATCGGCTACCCCAAGCCCTTCAAGAACAAAGTGCGCACCTTCTGCCAGAACCCCGGCGGCTTCGTCAGCCAGGAGAATTACGACAACGACCTGGCGGTGGTGAACGGCCACAGCTACAAGGAGAAGAAGAGCAATAACACCAACCTGGCCATCCTTTGCAGCCACAACTTCACCGAGCCCTTCAACCAGCCCATCGAGTACGCCCAGAAGGTGGGTGAGCTCACCAACATGCTGGGCGCGGGCCACATCATGGTGCAGCGCTACGGCGACATTCTGGACGGCAAGCGCACCTGGCCCAAGGAGCTGAGCCAGAGCAACGTGCGCCCCACTCTGGTGGACGCGGTGGCCGGCGACATCACCGCCGCCATGCCCTACCGGGCGATGACCAACATCATCGCCTTCATCCAGATGCTGGACCAGGTGGTGCCGGGCTTCGCCAGCGACGAGACCCTGCTCTACAGCCCCGAGCTGAAGTTCTACTCCAACCGGGTGAAGATGGACGAGGACTTGGTCACCAACGTGGAGGGCCTGCACTGCCTGGGCGACTCCTGCGGCTGGACCCGCGGCCTGATGATGGCCAGCGTCATGGGCGTGCTCATGGGCCGCAAAATCGCCCAGTGGGACGCGGAATAAACAAATAACGAAAAGCCCCGGAGCCGCACGGCTCCGGGGCTGTTTTTTACTCGATGGGCACGGCGCCCGCGTCTTCCAGGCTCACTTCGCCGCCGGTCTCGGCGGCTTCCTCGGTCATCGGGGCGTTCGCCGCGGCGGCGTCCTCAGCGGGGGCGGCGGCCTCCTCGCCAAAGCCGGCGGCGGTCTCGGCGGCCTGCTCGTCGGGCAGAGGCGCGGCGGTGGCCGCGGCGGTCACAAGGCCGGTCACCTCGCCGCTGGGCGAGGCCAGCAGATAGGCGCCCACCGGCTCCTCCTTGTACACCAGCAGAACGCCGCTCACCTTGTTCTCGCCGGTGCTGCGCCCGGGGCAGAGCACCACCCATTTTTCCACCGTCTTGTTCTTGTACTTCTCCAGCGACAGGCCGCTCTCCTTCACCACCGTGTTGAAAGCGGAGAAGCTCTCGTCCCAGCTCTTGGGAATTTTTACCTTATCCACCGTGGCGGTGGCCAGGTCCACCTCCAGCCCGTAGGCCTTGAAGAAGGCCTGAATGTCGTCGGTGCCTTCGATTTTCATGGCGGCGGGGTCCGCCTGCACGGCCTCGCCGTTCGCCGCGGCGGGGGCCGCGTCGTCCTCCATGAAAAAGCTGCCGACGGCGAACACCGCCCCCGCCAGCGCCACGCCGCACACCGCGACCGCGCCCAGCCGACGCAGGCCGTTTTTGCCCAATGTCAACACAAACATGTCTTATACCCTCCTCGTCTGTCGTGGGAACTCCTGTTTATACCTATTCCGCCCAATGCCGCTTTATTCTTGCGCAAAGGGCGGCGGCGGGGTATACTGGAAACAAACAGGACCCGGGAGGGAACAGGATGGTACTTTTGGTGGATATGGGCAATACCCGGCTGAACATGGCCGGCTGGGAAGGGGGAAGCCCGGTCTTTTCGGCCGAGGCGCCCACCGACCGCGGCTGGAACGCCGGCAGCTGCGCCGCCGCGCTGGCCAGAGTGCTGGCGCCCTTCGGCGTGAAACATTGGAGCGGATGCGCCCTGTCCAGCGTGGTGCCCGCCCTCACCGACGCGGTGCGGCAGGCTCTCTTTTCCGTCACCGGCAGGGAACCGGTGGTGCTGGGAACCTCCAACATCGGATTTAAAGTGCTCACCAGGGACCCGGTGGGCGCGGATATGCTGGCCGGAGCCGAGGGCGCACTGGCCCGCGTTCCCATGCCCGCCATCGTGGCGGACCTGGGCACCGCCACCACCTTCTGCGCCCAGAACAAGGCGGGGGACGTGCTGGGGGTGGCCATCGCCCCGGGCGTGGCCCTGAGCCTGGACGCTCTGGTGGACCGGGCCAGCCACCTGCGCTCCATCGCCTTCGAGCCGCCGGGCCCCGCCATCGGCACCACCACCGCCGAGAGCATGCAGAGCGGCGTCATCTACGGCGCGGCCTGCCTTGTGGACGGCATGTTCCGCCGCATGGCCGCCGAGATGGACACGTCCGAGGGCGCGCCCAGCCTCATCCTTACCGGCGGGCTGGCCCCTCTGGTGGCTCCCTATTGCGAGACGAAGCCCCTTCTGGCCCCCGACCTGCTGCTGGAAGGGCTCTACCGCTGCTATCTGCGGGCGAAAGGCGAAGAGTAACAAAAAACGCCGCAGCCCGGGGGCTGCGGCGTTCCCTGTGTTTACATCAATAGCGGGCGGGCGGGGCATAATGCTCAAAGATGACCCCGTCGTATTCGCCGGTGAGGGCGACGTGGTCCATGCCCGGGCGGGCGGTCCAGAACACCTTCATGGGGCCGAAGGCCTCGATGAGGCGCACCGCCGCGTTTTTCGGGTTCGGGCCCCAGGCGATGAACTGGGGCCGGGCCAGGAAATTGCCCAGGCACCGGCTCAGCACGAAGGAACCGATGAGGCTGTCGCCGTCCTTGCAAAAGGAGGCGCAGCTGTCCGAAAGCTGGCCCCGCAGAATGTCCGGCGCGTTGCGGCGGAACCACGCCACGATGGTGGGGTCAAAACTCTCCACGCAGAAAGCGCCTTCATAGCTTCGCAGCAGCGCCAGCGTTTTCTGGCACAGCTCCTTGTTGCGGGGGCCGCTTTTCAGCTCCACGATGAGAGGCGTGCGCCCGGCCACCGTGGCCAGCACCTCGGTGAACAGGGGCATATGGTGTTCGGTGCCGCACAGGGACATTTCTTTTAACTCGGCCCAGTCGAAGGCGTCCACCCGACCCTGCACCCCGGTCACCCGGTCCAGCGTGTCGTCGTGGAACACCACCACTTCGCCGTCCTTCGAAAGCTGCACGTCCAGCTCCATGCCGTAGCCTGCCTCGACGGCGGCGGCAAAGGCGGCAAGGCTGTTTTCCGGGACTGATTTATCCGGGCTGTGCAGCCCCCGGTGGGCGTAGCACCAGCCGGAGAAGGGCGCCTTTTTGGCAAAGGGCGCATGCCCCGGCAGCAGAAGAAACAACGCCAGCAGCACCAGCGCGGCGGCGGCCAGCAGACATTCAATGATCATTTCCCACACACCTTCTTTTCAAGGATGGCTTTATTGTACCGCCCCGGCGGGCCACCGTCAACGAAAAGAGGGGCTTTTTTACCGGCGTTTCACACTTTCGCCACATTCACCCGCTATGATGAAGATGTATGAATGAAGAACCGCTCTGTAAGGGAGGCACTGACCATGGCAAAAATTCTGATCGTGGACGACGAGCCCCGCATCCGGGACCTGATCCGGGCCCATCTGGAGCACGAGGGCTTTTCCTGCGAGGAGGCGGGGGACGGCGGCGCCGCCCTGGCCGCGCTGAGCGGGGGCGACGTGGATCTGGTGATCTTGGACATCATGATGCCCTTTGTGGACGGCATGACCTGCCTCAAGGAGATGCGCAGCCGCAAAATCAACACCCCGGTCATCATGCTCACCGCCCGGGGCGAGGAATACGACAAGCTGGCCGGCCTTGAGGGCGGGGCGGACGACTATGTGGTCAAGCCTTTCAGCCCCCGGGAACTGGTGGCCCGTGTGAAGGCGGTGCTGGCCCGCACCATGCCCCGGGCCGAGGCCGAGGGCGGCACCCACGCTTTCGGCGGGCTGGTGATCGACCAGGCCAGCCACAGCGTGAAGGTGGACGGCCAGGAGGCCAGCCTCACCCCCAAGGAGTTTGACCTGCTGGTGTTTTTGGCCACCAACCGGGGCATCGCCCTCAGCCGGGAGCGCATCCTGCAGAAGGTGTGGAACTACGACTACTTCGGCGAGGACCGCACGGTGGACACCCACATCAAGATGCTCCGCAGCCATCTGGGCCGCTACCGGGACGCCATCGTCACCGTGTGGGGCATCGGCTATAAATTCGATCCGGACGCGGTGAAGTAAATGAACACGGCAAAAAAAGCGGCCCGGGCCGGGCGCGGGGCCTTTTTCAGCCTGCGCTATCAGATGATGATCGTGTTCTGCGTTGTGGTGGCGCTGGTGCTGGGGCTGGTGTGGTTCATTTCGGCCCAGCTGCTGCAGCCGCTGTACAACCGGCACATTTATAAATACCTCAGCAATCAGGTGGATTCGCTGGTGGCCATGATCGAAGCCTGCGACGCGCCGGTGAGCTACCGGGCCTTCGCCTTTTCCGAGGCGGTGAAGAACGACGACTTCTGGGCCAGCGTGGACGACGCCGCCCAGGACGGCCGGCTGGACTTCCGCAACTGCTGCGTGGACATCGCCGATTCCACCCTGCGCCATGTGGCCAGCAGTGAGAACGTCTACCCCTGCCTGCTCCACGAGTCGGCGGGCGATCTGTTCGGCGGAAAGATCACCACCAAGCGGGACAGCGACACCATCACCGCCCTGCGTCAGGCGGTGATGACCAATGGCTCGGTGCGTCAGATCGTGGGCACCGCCAGCGGCGCCCAGCAGATGGTGGTGGGCAAGGTGGCCCAGAACGGCCAGTGGGGCAGCTACTCGGTCATCATTTCCACCACCCTCACCCGCGTCAGTGAGGCGGCGGTGGTGCAGGGCCAGCTGATGCCCGCCCTGTTCGTGTGCATGCTGGCGCTGGTGGTGCCGGTCTCCTGGCTGGTCAGCCGCTGGCTCACCCGCCCGCTGAGCCAGCTCTCCGCCGCCGCCAAGAAGATGGCCGACGGCGACTACTCGGTGCGGGTCAGCGTGCCCCACTCCGACGAGATCGGCCGCCTGGCGGACGAGTTCAACCACATGGCGGATCAGGTGTCCCGCTCGGCCCAGCTCCAGAGGGAGCTGCTGGCCAACGTCAGCCACGACCTGCGCACTCCGCTCACCCTCATCAAGGGCTACGCCGAGACGGTGCGCGACCTCACCGGCGACGACGCGGCCAAACGCACCGACCAGCTGAACGTCATCGTGGACGAGACCGACCGGCTGTCCGGCCTGGTGAACAGCGTGATGGAATTGTCCAAGGTGTCCAGCGGCACCGAGCAGCCCCAGCGGGTGCGCTTCGACATGAGCCAGCTCTGCGAGGAGGTGGCCCAGCGCTACGAGGCGGTCTGCGCCCAGAGCGGCTGCCAGCTGCAGCTGCAGGCGGATACCCCCGCCATAGTCAGCGCCGACCCGGCCATGATGGAGCGGGTGCTCCATAACCTGCTGGGCAACGCCATGCACCATGTGGGCGAGGACGGCGTGTTCATCCTGCGGGTGGTGCCCAAAGAGGGCAGCGCCCGGGTGGAGGTGGAGGACCACGGCGCGGGCATCGCCCCCGAGGACCTGCCCTACATCTTCGACCGCTACTACCGCAGCCGCTCCGACGCGGGCAAGGTGGGCACCGGACTGGGCCTGTCCATCACCAAGGCCATCCTGCGGGGCCACGGCTTCCGTTTCGGGGTGGACAGCACCGTGGGCAAGGGCACGACCTTCTGGTTCGAGGCCACCGATGAGCCGCCCAAGGACGCAAAACGGAAATAAACCGGCACAAAACCGCCCCGCGCAAGGCGCGCGGGGCGGTTTCTTTTGCTTTTTTTGCCTGCCTGTGCAATAATAGGCGGAGAAATAAAGTATACAGAACGGAAGGGGGCGCGTGGCATGAACGCTGCGGCAGACAGAGTGCTCACGGCGGAAGAGGCGCTGGAGCATTACGGCCCGCTGGTGCTGCGCACGGCCTTTGGCCTTGTGAAGAACATGCAGGACGCCGAGGATATTGCGCAGGAGGTGTTTTTGACCCTGCTCAAAAAAGACCCGGCCTTTGACGGCCCCGACCATCAGCAGGCCTGGCTGCTGCGCTGCACCATCAACCGCTGCAAAAGCCACTTCCGCAGCGTGTGGCAGAGCCGCACCGACGGCCTGGACGAAACCTTGAGCATTCCCTTCACCCCCGCCGAGAGCGAGGTGATGAAGGCGGTGGGCGATCTGCCCATGAAGTACCGTCAGGTCATCTATCTGCACTACATACAAGGCTACACCACCGCCGAGATCGCAAAGCTGCTGGAGCTGAACCAGAACACCGTGCTCAGCCAGCTGGCCCGGGGGCGGGCGATGCTGAAAAACACACTGAAAGGGGAGTTTTGACCATGCCCGATCATAAAGACTACCAGAGCGCCATGGACAAGGTCGCTCCCAGCGACGCGTGGAAGGCGGCCACGCTGGAAAAAATGGCTGCCGCCCGCGCCCAGCAGGAAAAACCCAAGGCCGCGCCCCGGCTGCGGGTGGCAAAGAAAGTGGGCATCCCCCTGGCTGCGGCCGCCGCGGTGGCTCTGCTGGCGGTGCCCGCGGCTGTGCAGAGCGGAGTGCTCTCCGCCAGCGGCGGCACGTCGGCCCCCTCCACGGCGCTGTTCAGCGCCGCCGCCTACAACGAAACCGCACCCGGGACCGCCAGGACCGAGGACGCCCTGCAGGACGAGGCGCAGGCCAAGGCCGCTCCCACGGCCCCCCGGGACTTTGACCTGGGCGAGCATGAGGGCCTGCCGGTGCTGGTGCTGGGGGACGACTCCGGCGGCATGGGCGGCGGGGTGACCTTCGTGGCCGACAGCGTGGACGATGTGCGGGGCGATAACCCCACCTGGAACCTCTCCCCGTCTGAACTGCCCGAGACCCTGCCGGTGTGGCACGCCCAGAGCGGCGAGAACGCCGACCCCCTCACCGACCTTTTGAACCTGGCCGCCGAAGCCTTCGGCCTGCCCCTGGTGCAGGACGAGACGGAGGAAGCGCCCACCGGCTATCCCAGCCCGGACCTCTGGCCCTACAGCCTGTTCGGCGACCTGATGGACCCGGAGCACTGGGACGAGGAACTCCCCCTGCACGAACAGACGGACCCCTCCAAAGCAAAAGTCTGGAGCGTTTCCGCCTCCGGCACCACCGTCTCCGGCTACCGGAACGGGGAAGGGGAGTCGGACGATCATCAGGCGGGCGATGACGCGGCGCTGGCCCTGCTGGCCGGGGCGGCGGGCATCGAACAGCCCGCCCACCAGCACACCCTCGCGACCAGCTTCGAGGGCGAGGTGCGCTGGGCCGCCAGCGGTCACTTCTATTTTGAGAACAGCGGCAGCACCGTGACCGAGCGGCTTTTGAACTACAGCTTCCGCCGGGTGTCCGGCGCGGTGGATTCCACCGGCGCGCTGCGCAGCTTCTCCCTGACCCTGCCTCCGGAGACACAGCAGGTGGGGGACTATCCCCTGCGCTCCGTGGAGGAGGCGAAGGCCGCTCTTCAGGTCATTCTGGACGAGGAACAGGCCAGCGGCATGCGGGAGTATGACCTTTCCGTCGAGCAGGTGGAGGGCTGGCAGCTGGAATACGCCCAGAGCAGCATGAACCCCTACATCCAGCCGGTCTACCGCTTCTACTTGAAAACCGAGCTGACTCCCGAGGACGCCTTTTATGAAAACGCCCAGGGCAATGTGTATGTGAGCTACACCGTCAGCGCCCTGCCCGATGGGTATTGCGTTCCCTTTGAGGAAGTGTTCAACTGAAAAAACTCCCCCGCCCGGTTCCGGGCGGGGGAGTTTTGCGTTTCAGCTGTTATAGGGCGGCTCGGGCATGATGATGGCCGCCACGATGTAGGCGATGAGGCCGCTGCCCCACCAGATGGTCAGGGCCACAGCAGCCAGTCGCACCAGCGTGGGGTCCAGATTGAAGTACTCAGCGATGCCGCTGCACACGCCGCACAGCATCTTGCTGTGCCCTTTGTAAAGCCGTTTCGGTTCCATTTGCTCCTCCTTGCTGCCGCCGGGTCAGAATAAGCAGATGCCGGGGCCCCAGCCAAAGCGGTAGCGGAAGCCCACGCCCTCTGCCCAATGCTCCACATCCTCGGACCAGGCGTCCATTTCGTTCTCAAAATCGTCCGCCCAGCGGTCCACGTCGTCCTCGAAGTCCTCGGCCCAGCGGTCCATGTCGTTGCCAAACGTTTCGGCCCAGCACTCCGCCTCGTCGGACCAGCCCAGCGCCCGCTCCAGCCAGCCGGGCACCCAGCCGTGGTAGTGCCGCTGGGTGAGATTGGTGTAGTTCAGCGCCTGCCGCGCCGCCGACGGGCCGCCGGTGGCAAAGCCCATCAGCATCAGCGTGATGCCCAGCACCGCCAGCGCGGCGGCCACGGCAAAAACCTTCAGAATGCCTTTCATCATTTAGCCTCCTTTTTGCCGGTCAGGGCCCGCCAGGCCCGCTTTGTCAGCCGCCAGCACGCCGGCAGCAGCCAGGCCACCAGCCACACCGCCACCGCGATGAGGGCGACGCCCAGCGCCAGCGCCAGCAGGCACAGGCCCACCATGAACAGGCCCGTTGGCCAGCCGGCGGCAAAGGCGGCGGGGGTGTTGGCCACCAGCACCGCCACAATGCCCACAACGGTGCCCACACCGCCGAAGAAGAAGCCGATGGCCGCGCCCACAACGCCCATGAAGATGCCGAAGATGGTGCCCGCCAGGCCGATCCACAGCGGGAACAGCACCACCGCCAGAATGATGAGCAGGATGGTGCGGTCGCTCATGCCTTTCCGCGGCAGCGGAGGCGGCACAGCGCCCGGCCGCGCGCAGGGCGGCAGCGGGATGGCGGCGGCAGCGGCGCCGGGTCCGGGCCCCGCCTCCTGTGCCGCCGGTTCGGGCTGCACACGGCTGCCGGGCACGTTGGCGCGGATGATGGCCGCCACCTTTTCCGGGCTGCCCAGCTCCGCCAGCACCTGCGCCTCCTGCTCCGGGCCGGCGTCATCCAGATATTCTTCGTAAAAACGGATGGCCTCAGCCCGCTCTTCGGCCGTCACATCCGCCAGCAGCTCTTCCAACCGCTTCAAAAATTCTTCCCGGGTCATTCTCCATCCCCCTCGTTCAATAGCATTGCGTCGATCGCCTGCCGGTATTCCACCCATTCCGCCCGCAGCTTCGCCAGCGTCTCGGCGCCTGTCTCGGTGAGCCGGTAGTAGCGCCGGTTGCGCCCGGCGAACTCCTGGTCGTAGGTTTCAAGACAGCCTTCCTTTTGCAGCCTGCGCAGCACCGGATAGAGGGTGCTCTCGCTGACCACCATGATCTGACGCACCTGCTGGGTGATGCGATAGCCATAGGTGGGTTCCCGCTCGGCGGTGCTCAGCACCAACGCGTCCATCAGAGCAGCCCCTGTGTTGAACGCCATGCCATCGCCTCCTTTGTGATTATGGCAATATTATATTCCGTATAATATTGTTTGTCAACAGTATATTGCGGAAATAAAAAATCCCCCTTCCGCCAAAGCGGAAAGGGGGAAGAGGGCTGACGGTTCAGCCCTTCTTTTTAAAGATGATGAGTTTGGAGAAAACGTAGTTCGCCACGATGACCAGCACGTTGGAGAACACCTTCACGCCCAAAAACCAGAGGTTCTGGCGTTCGGGGGCAATGAGCATCGGGCCAAGCAGGTCCGCGCCCAGCCACATCACCACAACGTCCAGCACCAGGGTGCCCAGGCGGCAGGTGACGAAGGAGACGAACTCCCGCACCGCGGCCATGCCCTTCGCGCTGCTGCAGAACACCCACAGCCGGTTGGTGACATAGGCAAACAGGATGCACAGGATGTTGTCCAGCACGGTGTTCACGGTGGTGGGCAGGCCGATGAAGCGGAACACCATGGCCAGCACGATGTTCAGCAGGGTGGCAAGCCCGCCGAAGAACAGATAGGCGATGCCCTCGCGGTATTTCAAAAGCAGCGCCTTGGCCTTGGCGATCATTCCTCCACCACCCGCACGCTCTCCATCACCACGGGGGTGAGGGGACGGTCGTTGTAGTCGGTGGCAACGTCGGCGATGCGGTCCACCACGTCCATGCCGGCCACCACATGGCCGAAAGCGGCATAGCCGCCGTCCAGATGGGGCGCGTCCTCATGCATGATGAAGAACTGGCTGCCGGCGCTGTTGGGGTCCATGGCGCGGGCCATGCTGATGACGCCACGGGTGTGCTTGATGGGGTTGGCAACGCCGTTGCGGGCAAACTCGCCCTTGATGTGCCAGCCGGGGCCGCCCATGCCGGTGCCCTCCGGGCAGCCGCCCTGGATCATGAAGCCGGGGATGATGCGGTGGAAGGTCAGGCCGTCGTAGAAGCCGTCGTTCACCAGTTTCAGAAAGTTTTCCACGGTGATGGGGGCGGCCTGAGCGTCCAGCTCCAGGTCGATGACGCCGCCGTCCTGCATGGTGATGCGTACCATAATGTCACTCCGTTCCCGGGCAGCGGGGCCGCCCGTTTTGTATTTTAGTATGTATCGTCAGTATACCACACCGGCGCGCCGGGGGCAATCAGTACTGGCTGATGGGCAGGTTCTCGTCGTCGGCGCCGGGGCGGATGCCGCGGATGGTCACCGGATAGGAAACGTCGGCGTTCACCTGCACCGTCACCGTGTCGCCCACCCGGCGGCCGAAGATGGCCCGGCCCAGGGGCGACTCCCGGCTGATGTGGCCGCCGCCCGCGTCCACCCGCAGGGTGGTCACCAGATGCACCTCCATCTCCTCGTCGTCCTCGGGCAGGTAGAGGGTCACATAGTCGAACAGGCCCACCTTGCCCTCGGCGTGGTCGGTCTTCACCACCCGGGCGGTCCGTATCATCCGCTGAAGATAGCGGATGCGGCTCTCGTTGCGGTTCTTCTGGCGCTTGGCTTCCTTGTATTCAAAGTTCTCGCTCAAATCCCCGAAGGCCCGGGCCTCCTGCACCTCTTTGATGTACTGGGGGCGCAGCACCAAAATGCGGTGGTCGATCTCCTCCTGCATCTTTTTGATGTCTACCTCGGTCAGCTCGTCGTACAAAACCGCCGCCTCCTTTTGCCCGTTGTCTGCCTTTTACTATACCACACCCGCCGCCGCCCTGCAAAGCAAAAGCCGCAAATAAGGCCTTTCTGCAAGGGTTGCTTTGTGGTATAATACCTCTGTTGAACATAAAATAAAGGACCCCGCGGCCCGGCGTCGGCTGGGGCGGGGCACAGAACGGAGAAAACGACTATGCTGTACAAAGACCTCACCGGCGTGCGGCCGGAGATTTTGCAGGCGGTGGAGCGCATGGGCTTCACCGAGATGACCGAAGTGCAGGAAAAGACCATTCCTGTGATGATGGCGGGCCACGACGTCATTGCCAAGGCCCCCACCGGCACCGGCAAGACCTGCGCCTTCGGCATCCCCATCATCGAGCGCATCGACCCCTCCCGTCCGCTGCCCCAGGCGGTCATCCTGGCCCCCACCCGTGAGCTGGCCCAGCAAATTGCCGGCGACCTGGAGGAGCTGACCCACTTTCTGCCCGACGTGCGCACCGTCTGCGTCTACGGCGGGGCGGATATGCAAAAGCAGGCCAACCGCCTGAAGAAGGGCTGCCAGATCGTGGTGGCCACCCCCGGCCGCCTGATGGACCACATGCGCCACAAGAGCATCGACGTGAGCGCCGTCACCAGCATCGTGCTGGACGAGGCGGACGAGATGCTGAACATGGGCTTTTATAAGGATGTGCGCAAGATCATCGACGCCATGAAGGCCCGCAAGAGCCTGTGCATGTTCAGCGCCACCATCAGCCGCGAGGTGATGGACATCGGCTGGCTCTACCAGCGGGACGCGGAAGAAATTATCGTCCAGCCGGTGCAGGCCAGCCAGCCCAAAATTACCCAGTACACCCTGTGCACCACCGGCCGCTCCAAACTGGCGGACGTGGCCCAGATCATCATCTCCGGCGGTTACAAGCGGGTGATGGTGTTCTGCAACACCAAGTTCACCACCGCCACCCTCACCAACCAGCTGGCGCGGCTGAACTTCGTCACCGACTGCCTCCACGGCGACCTGTCCCAGGGCGAGCGCAACAAAATTATGGCCGCCTTCCGTGAGGGCAAAATCGCCGTGCTGGTGGCCACCGACGTGGCCGCCCGGGGCATCGACGTGGAGGACGTGGACGCGGTCATCAACTACGAGGTGCCCTCCTCCAACGAATACTACACCCACCGCATCGGCCGCACCGGCCGCGCCAAGAAAGAGGGCGTGTCCTACCTGCTGTACGATGCCAGCGAGAAAAAGCGGGTGGACGAACTGCTGCGCCTGACCCGCAGCAAGGCCACCCCGGTGCACTGGGACGCGAGCCACACCAGCCTCATCGAGGAAGAAGTGGACACCGGCGACAAGTTCCAGATCCGCAGCTATTTCTAACACCACCGCGCAGGCCTCGGGCCGGGCGCGCTCTCCGCGTCCGGCCCGTTTTTTTAAAAAACACTTGACCTTCCCCTTTGTGGATGGTTTACACTGAGCGCAGAAAGGGGGAGAGAGGGGTGCGCATCAAGGAGGTGGAGGCCCGGGTGGGCCTTTCCGCCAAGAACATCCGTTTCTATGAAAAGGAGGGCCTGCTGGCCCCCCGGCGGCAGGCCGGAAACGGCTACCGCGACTACAACGAGGAAGACCTCTCGCGGCTGCGGCGCATCAAGCTTTTGCGCAAGCTGGACGTGCCGCTGGAGGAGATAGGCGCCATGCTGGAGGGCACGCTGACCCTGGACGAGGGGATGCGCCGTCACCTGGTGGTACTGGAGAGCCGCCAGAAGAATCTGGACACCGCCCGGCAGCTCTGCGCCGAGCTGGCGAAAGCGCCCGGCCTGCTGGCCGCGCTGGACCCGGAGGCCGCGCTGGCCCAGGTGGCCCGTTTGGAACAAAAGGGGGTGCGCTTTATCGACGTGCAAAAGACCGACCGCAAACGCAAGGCCCACGGGGCCTGGCTGTCCGCTTTGGTGTTCATCGGTTTGATGGCCATGGTGGAAGGGCTGATGGTGTGGGCTCTCACGGTGGACCCGGTGCCTCTGCCGGTGGCGCTGCTGCTGGCGGGCTGGCCGCTGGTGTTCGTCGCGGGCGCGCTGCTGGCGCTGCGCCAGCGGCTCAAAGAAATTCGAAAGGGTGAAGAGGATGCTTATCGTAACTACTGAGAATATCCCCGGCCGCCGCTATGAGGTGCTGGGCGCTGTGAAAGGCAACGTGGTGCAGAGCAAGAACTTCGGCAAGGACTTCATGAGCGCCATGAAGACCCTGGTGGGCGGAGAGATCACCGCCTACACCGAGATGCTGGGCGAAGCGCGGCAGATCGCCTCCGGCCGCATGGTGGCCGAGGCCGAGGCCATGGGCGCGGACGCCGTTGTGTGCATGCGCTACGCTTCTTCCAGCGTGATGCAGGGCGCGGCCGAGTGCATTGCCTACGGCACCGCCGTCAAGTTCATCGACTGAGCGAAGGCGGGGAGGAACGGCCATGACATTCGCGCTTTCCGGCGTGCAGACGGCTTCCTTTGCCGTCGCCGCCTTCTGTACCCTGGTGCTGCCGGTGGTGCTGCTCATCCTTTTGGGCGTGATGAAAAAGATTCGCCTGGCGCCGCTGGCGCTGGGCTTCGTGAGCTTTTTTGTCAGCCAGATGGTGCTGCGCATCCCGCTGCTGCAGCTGCTCACCGCCACCGGCGCGCTGAAGACCTTCGCCGCCCACACGGTGCTCTACGCCGTGGTGGTGGGCGGTCTGTCCGCCGGCCTCTTTGAGGAGACCGCCCGTCTGGCGGGCGCGTCCATTCTCAAGGGCCAGCGCAGCTATAAGGACATGATCAGCTTCGGCCTGGGCCACGGCCTGTGCGAGGTGATGCTCATCGCCGGCATGACCCATGTGAACAACCTGCTGCTGAGCGCCGCCCTGTCCGCCTCCGATGGCCCGATGGGCGCGCTGCTGGCAGGGGTGGACAGCGCCACCCTGGAACTCGTTGCCAGTCAGCTGGCGGCGGCCACGCCGGGCGTGGTGGCTTTGGGCCTGCTGGAACGGGTGAGCGCGGTGCTTTTCCACCTGTTTGCCACCAGCCTTGTGTTCACCGCCGTCATCCGGCGAAAGCCCGGCTGGTATTTCGCGGCGGTGGGCGCCCACACCCTGTTCAACTCGCTGGCGGTGCTGCTGAGCGGTCTGGGCATTCTTGCGGTGGAGCTGGTGCTCTTTGCGGCCGGACTTGCCATGGGCGCGTATGTGCTGGCCCAGCGGCGCAGATGGCCTGCGTGAGTTTGTACGATCGTCCGAAGTGCAGAAAGTGAAAAGTCATACTTTTGGGCTCGAAAAAAGCCCGCAAACCCGCACGGCAAGCCGCTGTGCGGGTTTTTGTTTGGGGCAGACGAACAAAAACCATTGTGCAAAAGGGGCGCGCCGTTGGCGAAAGCGCCGAAGTTGGCGAAATGTGTTGAAATCGTGAACAACGCAGGCTAAAATGATAGTATTCCGAACGGAGGTAAGTGTTCCGGCTTACCCCGTTTCTTGTTTTCTTGTAACAATAAAAACAGGGGGAAACCGAACATGAAAAAGCTTCTCAGCATCCTGCTGGCCGGCGCCATGGTCCTGAGCCTCGCTGCCTGCGGCGGCGACACCGGCACCAGCACCAGCGAGCCCGCTTCCGCCTCCACCGGCACCAGCGAGCCCGCCTCCGCCACCGGCGGCATTCCCAAGGACGAGATCAAGGTGGGCGTCATCCATCTGTCCGACCCTGCCGAGGGCAGCGGCTACACCTACACCCACGACCAGGGCATCATCGGCATGCAGCAGAACCTGGGCCTGCGCGATGACCAGATCGTGCGCAAGATCTCCGTGGACGACACCGCCGCCGCCGCCGTGGAGACCGCCATCACCGAGTGCGTTGAGGAAGGCTGCAACATCATCTTCGCCACCTCCTGGGGCTATATGGACACCTGCGAGGCGCTGGCCGAGGAGTTCCCCGAGGTCATCTTCAGCCACGGCACCGGCTATAAGTCCAACGGTACCAACTTCAACAACTACTTCGGCCGCATCTACCAGGCCCGCTACCTGAGCGGCATCATCGCCGGCCTCAAGACCGAGACGGGCAAGATCGGCTACGTGGCCGCCATGGGCCAGGAGAACGGCGAGGTCACCAGCGGCTGCAACGCCTTTGCCATGGGCGTGGCCAGCGTGAACCCCGACGCCGAGGTCTACGTGAGCGTGACCAACAGCTGGTTCGATCCCGAAGGCGAGAAGCAGGCCGCCGAGCGTCTGATCGCCGAGGGCTGCGACGTCATCGGCCAGCACTGCGACACCCCCAACCCCCAGACCGCTGCCGAGGAGCACGGCGTTTGGGGCGTGGGCTACAACAGCGACATGACCAAGGACGCCCCCGGCGCCACCCTCACCAGCGTGATGTGGGACTGGAGCGTTTACTACACCAAGGCTGTTCAGAACGTCATCGACGGCACCTGGGTGGCCGGTGAGAAGGTTGACAACTACTTCGGCGATATGGCCGACGGCCTGGTGACCCTGGGCGAGTTCAACTCCGACCTGGTGACCGACGAGATGATCGCCAAGGTGGAGGAAGTCAAGGCTCAGATCGTTTCCGGCGAGTGGGACGTGTTCGACGGCAAGACCGAGATCATGGACAACGAGGGCAACGCCCACACTCTGGAAGGCGCCGATTACGGCAGCTGCAACTGGTACTACGAGAACGTGAACGTTCTGTAAGGCCGGCTTTTACAAAGCTCAGAAAAGGGCGGTCTCTGACCGCCCTTTTTCCGGTTTTTCCCCTTCACAACACCCCGAGGAGGTAAAAGGACTATGGCAGAAATGCAGTGCGCCATCCGGTGCAGCGGCATCACCAAGACCTTCGGCTCCGTGGTGGCCAACGACGCCATCGACCTGGAGGTCAACTACGGCGAGGTGCTGGCCCTGCTGGGCGAGAACGGCAGCGGCAAGACCACATTGATGAACATGCTCTCGGGCATCTACCACCCGGACGCCGGCCAGATCTTCGTGAACGGCCAGCCGGTGTCCATCGCGTCCCCCGTGGACGCCCGGGCTCTGGGCATCGGCATGATCCACCAGCACTTCAAGCTGGTGGAGGTGTTCACCGCCATGGAGAACATCGTGCTGGGCATGCCCGGCAAAATGCCCTCCCGCAAGGCCCTGCGGGCCGAGGTGAAGAACCTCTGCGACACCTACGGTCTGGAGATCGACCCGGAAAAGCCCGTCTGGGAGATGAGCGTTTCCGAAAAGCAGACGGTGGAAATCCTGAAGGTGCTCTACCGGGGCGCAAAAATTCTGATTCTGGACGAGCCCACCGCCGTGCTCACCCCCCAGGAGACCGAAAAGCTCTTTGACATCCTGCGGCAGATGAAGGCCAAGGGCTGCGCGGTCATCATCATCACCCACAAGCTGAACGAGGTGCTGGCCATCAGCGACCGGGTGACCATCCTGCGCAAGGGAAAAAGCGTGGACACCGTGGCCACCGCCGGCGTGGACGCGAACAAGCTCACCGAGCTGATGGTGGGCCACGCGGTGAGCCTGGCCATCCGCCGCCCCGAGCCCAAGGACGTGCACACCATCCTCAAGGTGGTGGACCTGACGGTGGAAAAGCCGGACGGCAGCCTGGGCCTGGACGACGTGAGTTTCCACATCCACAGCGGCGAGATTTTGGGCGTGGCGGGCGTTGCCGGCAGCGGCCAGAAGGAGCTGTGCGAGGCCATCGCCGGCCTGCTGCCCGCCAAAAAGGGCGCGGTGCTCTATAAAAAGGAGAACATCCTGGGCAAAAGCCCCGAGGCCATCATCGATCTGGGCATCTCCATGAGCTTTGTGCCCGAGGACCGCCTGGGCATGGGCCTTGTGGCCAGCATGGGCATGACCGACAACATGCTGCT
>DXBV01000105.1 GCA_019116345.1 Candidatus Allofournierella merdipullorum
GATGGACACCACCAGCATGGTCATAAATGCCTTGCGCACGCGCTCTATATTGCCCGCGCCGAAGTTGTAGCTGATGATGGGCTGGGCGCCCTGGCCGATGCCCTGGCTGGGAAGCCAGAACATCTGCATGATGGTGGAGGAGACGGTCATGCAGCCCACGGGGATGTCGCCGCCGTAGGCCTGGAGGGAGGAGTTGAAGGCCACATTGACCAGCGCCTCGGTGGCCTGCATCACGAAGGGCGCCAGGCCCAGCGCCAGAACGGGGCCCAGCAGCTTCAGGACGGGGCGGAGGTACTTGGCCTTGAGCCGCAGCTTCGTCCGCTTGCCGAAGAAGAAGCCGACGGCGAACGCCGCCGAGACTGCCTGGGAGATGATCGTGGCCCAGGCCGCGCCGGCCACACCCATTTGGAAGAGGTAGATGAAGACGGGGTCCAGGATGATGTTCAGCGCCGCGCCGATGACCACCGTAATCATGGTAAAGGTGGTGAAGCCCTGGGTGGTGATGAAGAGGTTCATGCCCAGCGCCATCATCACGAAGAGGGAGCCGGCGGCGTAGATGCGCATATAGTCGAAGGCGTAGCCGATGGTATCCTCGCTGGCGCCGAAGAGCCAAAGGATCTGCTCGCCCCAGAGCTGAAAGGCGACGGTCAGCACCACGGCGGTGACGATCATGCTGGTGAAGCAGGTGCCGAGGATGCGCTCGGCCTCGTCGTTGTCGCCACGGCCCATGGCGATGGCGGCCCGGGGCGCGCCGCCCTGGCCGATCAGGGCCGCAAAGGCGGACAGCAAATATACCACCGGGAAGCAAAGTCCCACGCCGGTCAGGGCGATGTCGCCCACCACCGGCATATGGCCGATGTAGATGCGGTCCACGATGTTGTAGAGCAGATTGACCAGTTGGGCCAGGACGGTGGGAACGGCCAGCTTCAAAAGAAGCGGCGCCACCGGAGCGGATGCCAGCTGCGTCGTGACATCCTTGCTGGGAGTGAGATGCTTGTTCAAGAGAAATGCCTCCAAATGCTGCCGCCGCGGCGGGAAGTCCATTGTCAATAGTATAAAATCTTTTCTCCGCGCCGTAGGCGGCGGGAATGCCGTGGGCGGCGGCAAAGGCTTCGGCGTGGGCCTTGTCGCGGCCATAGACCGCCACGACTTCTGCGTCGTGGACAAAGCGGGCGTAGCTCTCAGCGTGGATATTGGCGATGAAGCCGGTGCCCAGCAGGGCGACTTTTGTCTTGCTCATGGAAAAGACCCTCCTTTTTTATCTCAGCGGGAAAGTAAACATTCCCAATCCAGATTGTAACATAAATTGCAAAAACGAGCAATAATAAACTTATATAAACAAAATTGTGCAAAATGACGGCAAATGCGTGCGAGACAAGGCGGGAAGCGGCATTGCGGATTCGGGGCCGGCATAGAGTGATGAATGGATGGTGGAAACGGCGGTCAAAATGGAGTACTATAAGAAAAAAGCGAAAAGCCGCCCACAGGAGGACCGAGCTGAATGAACGAGATGAACATTCTTGTGACTCTGAACGAGAAGTACCTGCCGCCGCTGCAGGTGCTTTTGACCTCGCTTCGCACCGCCCACCCGGACGAGCCGCTGACGGTGTGGCTGCTGCACAGCGGCATCAGACCCGCAGCGCTGGAAACGGTGAAGCGCCAGTGCGGGCGGCTGGGGATGACCCTGCGCTGCCTGACGGTGGACCGGGCGGTGTTCGACGCGGCCCCCGTGACCCGGCAGTATCCCCAGGAGATGTATTACCGGTTGCTGGCGGGGTGCTTTTTGCCGGCGGAACTGGACCGTGTGCTTTACATCGACCCGGACATCCTGGTGCTCAACTCCCTGCGCCCCCTGTGGGAAACGCCGATGGAAGGCAGGCTGTTCGCCGCCGCCTCCCACACCGGAAAGACCGGCCTGATGAACAACATCAACCAGGTGCGGCTGGGCACCGACTGCAAGTACTTCAATTCCGGCGTGCTGCTCATCGACCTGAACGCCGCCCGGGCGCAGGTGCGTCCGCAGGACATTTTCCGCTACGCCGAGGAGAAGGGCAAGGCGCTGCTGCTGCCGGATCAGGACATCCTCAACGCCCTCTACGGTGACAGGACTCTGGAGCTGGACGACACCCTCTGGAACTACGACGCCCGCAACTACAACACCTATCTTCTGCGCAGCGGCGGCGTGTGCGACATGGACTGGGTGATGCGCAACACCGGCATCCTGCACTTTTGCGGCAAATCCAAACCCTGGCAGCCCGGCTACCTGCGGCGGTTCGGCATTCTGTATAAGCATTACATGCAGATGACCAGGCGCACAGGATTTTATCTGGGCAACTGAACGGTGAAAAAAGGCAGACCCTCTTCCGCGAAGCGCGGAAGAGGGTCTGTTTGCTTTTGTGATTATGTTCAGGGCCGGCGGCGTGCGCGCACCACCAGCACCACGGCGGCGATCACCGCGGCTGTGCCCAGCACAAGCAGGGGCAGAGCAAAGCCGGGCAGCGCGCCGCCTGCGGCGGGCTCGTCAGCATCGACGGAAGGAGTCCCGGCGGGGGTGCTCTCCGGCACAGGGCTGGCGGAAGGCGCGGCCGACGGGGAAGGCGCCGGACTGGCCGAAGGCGCCGGCGTGGCAGTTGGCGCGGGCGTAGCGGCGGGTTTCACCGGGACGGGGGTAGCCGCGCTGCCCGGAGCCGCAGTGGGCGCGGGGGTCACGACAGGCGTGGGGACCGGGGTGGGCAGGGGGCTGGGGGTGGCAGGCGGTTCCTGCACCGTCAGCTGTACCGCCTGTTCCGCCGGTTTGTAGCGGCGGGTGTCCGATGGGGTGAATACCACCGTGAAACTGCCGCCGGACTGGGGCCGGGCGTCCGGCTCCTTCCGGGCGAAAGTGCCGGGCACGTCAGCCTTGCCGCCGGCGAGGGCGCTGGCGCTCAATGCCTGCCCCTTGGTGAGGGGAGCGGCGGTGGGCCAGACGGTCACGGAGGGCGCTTTGGGGATGGGGTCCACCTGCTCCAGCTGCACTTTGCCGCCCACCAGCAGGGCGGCGGGCATTCCGGAGGCCTCGGCGGTCTCGATCTCACGGCGCAGCGCGTCGGCGGTCTCGTCCAGGAGCTTGAGGTTCTGCTCGGTGTAGTCCCACTGGGTGAGACGGGCATACTCCGCTTCCAGCTCTTTCAGAGCCTCTTGCTTTTCCCGGGCGAGGCGGGCCTTCTCCGAAATGGAGCTCACCGCCGCCGGGTCGCAGAAGAAGCGGGCGTCGGCATCCAGCGCGCTCAGGCTCTGCTCCAGCGCGGCAAGTTCATCCACGGTGCCGGAGGTGGCCTCGCTCATGGGCTTGCCGTACCAGTCCTCGGCCTGCCCCATCCAGCCCAGGGCTCGCTCCATGGCCTGCAGCCGGGTCAGCTGGCTTTCCAGCAGGGCGCGGGCTTCGTTTGCGGCGGCCAGGGCGCTGGCCGGGTCGGAAAGCTGGCTGTGAGCGGCCAGCGCGTTTGCGGCGGAGCCGCGCAGCGCGTCGCCCACATCCGCCTGGCGGTCAACCCGGTCTGCCATGCTCACCGGGGCGTTCAGCTCGCCGAGGATGGAGGCGAACTGAGCGGTCCAGTGCTGGGCCAGCTCCTCGGCCCGGGCGGTGCGGGTGGGCACGGCGCTCATGGCCTGGGCCGCTTCGTTCAGAGTCTGCTGAAGAGACTCCACCTGCTCGGCGGTGGCTGTGTCGATGGCGGTTTTGGCGGTGTTGTAGGCTTTTTCGATGAGGGCCCAGTCCTCGTTATAGTAATCGGCGGAAGAGTAGCTGCCTTTCAGAGTGTCCAGCGCGGCCTGGAAGCTGTCCTTGATGGCGGAAAGGGGTTTCCACACAGGGTAGAAGGTCACGCTGCCTCCGTTCTCGGCGGTGAGGTTGCGCACCGACTGGCCGGCGAAATACTCCGGCTGGTCCGCGCTGTCGCTCTGCACCCAGCCCAGGAACACACCTTCCGTGTTGGTGAAAGCGTTGTTTGGCAGGGTCACGCTTTTATCGTAGGTGGCGGTGATGTCCTCCATGGTGCCTTCGCCGCTGCCCGCATCGAAATGGATGGTGGAGGTGTTGGGCAGCCACTGGGCGTAGAGATAGACCGCGGTGCGGCTGCTGTTTTTGCCCGCCAGATTTTCCACGACGGCGCCGTCCAGGTAGGTGACGCCGCCCACACCGTCGCTGTAGGTGTGCCAGGAAGCAAAGGTGTAGCCGGTGCGGGTGAAGGCGTTGGGGGTCAGGGCAAAGGAGGTGCCGTAGACGGCGGGCTGGGGTTCCATGCTGCCCTGGCCGCCGTTGGGACGGTAATACACGGTGTAGGGATTGGGCACCCAACGGGCGAATAGAGTCTGGCCGTTGGCGGGCAGAACATCCTCCGGGCTCACAGGGCGGGTGAAGGAGGGATCAAGATACCACTCCACATTGTCGTAGCCGGTGAGGGGGTTCTGCTCATAAAAGACCTCGGCTTCCACCGTCATGCCCGGAACATCGGGCAGCACAAGGCTCGTCAGATGATTGTTGGCGGCCACAAAGCCGTTGCCCGCCAGCGCGGGGTTGCTGCTCATGTCCAGGGTGGTGAGCTTGTTGTAGTCGATGTGCAGAAACTCCAGCTTTTTGAGCATGGTGCAGTCAAAACTGGTGAGGCTGTTGTCGAAGGTCTCAATGAACACCAGTTCCGGATTGCGGCTCACGTCCAGATGTTCCAGGGAATTGTGACGGCAGTAAAGCTGCACCAGCTTCGGGTTGCCGGAAAGGTCCAGGCTGGTGAGCCTGTTGCGCTCGCAATTCAGGTCCACCAGTTCCGGGCAGCCGGTGACGTCCAGATGTTCCAGAACGTTGGTGGCGCAGTACAGCGAGCGCAGCCGGGTGTTCTGCCGCAGGTCCAGGCTGGCGAGCCTGTTGTTGTTCACGTTCAGCTGTTCCAGCGCGGCGAAATGACCGATGCCGGTCAAGTCCCCGATGCCCAGATCGGAGAGGTCCAGCGCGGTGATCTGCGCCAGCTCCACGCTGGTGAGCACGCCGTCGGCGCCCATACCGTTCAGGTTGCCTTCATCCAGCAGCCAGTTACGAAAGATTCTGTCGGGGAAATTCGTTTCATTGATGTCCACGTCCTGCCCGAGGGCAAAGACGCCCGCCGGCAAGGCCAGCGCCGCCAGCGCCAGGGCCAGCGTGACGCAGAGGGTCTTCAGCAAAGTTCGCATGGGGAGTCTCCTTTTTATGTTCTGGCGCGAGGCATCCGCGCCGGGCTGCATATGAGAATGATTCCTGCCAAGAAGCTTATTGTTCCATACTTTCCGCCGCTGTCCATACCTTTTTGAAAAAAGGAAAGGTCTTTTGCTGGGTGGGCTGCCGGTTTTGCCTGAAGCGGGCCCGGCGGGGGAACGCTTGCCTTTTGGCGCGGCATTTCATATACTGTCTATACGACTCTGAAGGGGAGGAGAGCGGGCGCCTTCCGGCCCCGCGTTGCGGCAATGAGAGAGAGAAAGAGAATAAAAAGCCAGGCAAAGGTCTGCCTGAAAAAGCACTGGGCCATCTTTGCGGCGGCCTGCCTCATCGCGGCCTTTCTGGGGGCGGAGTTCTCCACCTCGCTGGGCTTTTCGTCGGTGCAGAGCCTGGGCGCGGCGGTGCCCGGCTCCGGCTTCAAGACCCAGGTGACCGAAAACTCCTGGGAGGGCATCCTTGCCACCATCGCGGAACATGACCTGCAGGCGGGCCGGGATGCGGCCGCGCAGGCCCAGCAGGCCGCGGTGGACGCCGCGGAGGAGGGAGACCCCGCCTTTGGCCGCACCCGGGGCGTACTGTCGGAGCTGGTGAACCAGATCTCCTCCGGTTCCATCGTGGTGACGGCGGTGGCGGCGGCCGCATCCATCACCGGGTCAAAAAACGGCGGCATCGCTCTGCTGGTGGTGCTGTTCGCCGCGGGCATGGCGGTCTACTGGTTCTTTGTGCAGAACCTGTTCCCGGTGGCAATGCGCCGGGTCTTTCTGGAAGGAATGCTCTACGACCGGGTCACGCCCCAGCGGTTTTTGTTCCTGCTGCGGGTGCGGCGCTGGCGGCGGGCCGCCTGGGTCATGTTCGTCAAATACGGCGCCTATCTGTTGTGGAGCCTCACGGTGGTGGGCGCGGTGGTGAAGCATTATTCCTACTTCCTGGTGCCCTACATCGTGGCGGAGAACCCCGACCTGACCGCCCGCCAGGCCATCACCCTGTCCCGGCGGATGATGCGGGGGCACAAGTGGGAGTGTTTTGTGTTCGAGCTGACCTTCCTGGGCTGGGACCTGCTGGACGCGCTCACTCTGGGCCTGTTCGATGTGCTGTTCACCAACCCCTACAAGGTGGCCTGTTTCACCCGCTACTACGCGCAGCTGCGGGCCGAGGCACTGCAAAACGACCTGCCGGACGCCCGGCTCCTGCGGGATACATATCTGTATAAAAAGGCCCCGGCCGACGCCATCGCGAAGAAATACTCCGACGTCATCCGGGTGATGAACACCCCCGACCGGGAACCGGCCCGGCTCACAGGCTGGCGGGGCTTTTTGGCGGACGATTTCGGCATTCTTCTTTTTGCCCGGGAGCAGGAGCGGGCCGCCGAGGCGCAGCGGGCGGACGAGGTGCGCCTGCATGCCCTGATGGACGACGTGGAGGGCACGGCATACCCGGTGCGCCTGTATCCCCTGCCGGAGGAGGAGCGGCAGAAGCTGGTGGAGTCGCTGAACTATATGCGCCGCTACTCGGTGTGGTCGCTGGCGGCCGTCTTTTTGAGCCTCTCGGTCTTTGGCTGGCTGTGGGAAGTGGGCCTGCATCTGGTGTCCACCGGGCAGCTGGTGAACCGGGGCGTGCTCCACGGCCCCTGGCTTCCCATCTACGGCACCGGCGCGGTGCTGATGCTCACGGTGCTCTACCGGCTGCGCCGCCGCCCGGCGCTGAGTTTCTTTGCCACCATCCTGCTCTGCGGTGTGCTGGAATACGGCACCTCCCTTGTGCTGGAGCTGGCCACCGGCGGCACCAAATGGTGGGACTACAGCGGCTACTTCTTGAACCTGAACGGCCGCATCTGCGCCGAAGGCCTGTTGGTGTTCGGCGTGGGCGGCCTCGCGGTGGTGTATGTGCTGGCGCCCCTGCTGGACGAAGCCCTCGCCCGGGTGAACCGGAAAAAGATGATGGCGGTCTGCTCCGTGGCGGCGGTGGTTTTCCTCTGCGACGCGGTCTGGTCCCAGTTCGAGCCGAACACCGGCCGGGGCGTCACCGACATCGAACCGCCCGCCCCTGTGTCCCGCAGCGCGGCGGACTGACGGATACAAAATCAGCCGCGCCGGGCGTCCATTCGGA
>DXBV01000106.1 GCA_019116345.1 Candidatus Allofournierella merdipullorum
CCTGCGCCGCAAGCTTCGCGGCAGCCACCCCACGCACTGAGCCTTCGGGCTTGGCATATATGCCCCTGTAGCTTAACACTTAGAGCATTGGTCCAAACCAAAGGTGACGGTTAAAATCCTTCCGCGGGCAAAAATCAAATCAGAGGAGAAATTCACCATGTACGAAGACAAGACCATGGTATGCAAAGACTGCGGTAAGGAGTTCGTGTTCTCTGCCGGCGAGCAGGAGTTCTACGCCAGCCGTGGCTTCGAGAACGAGCCTCAGCGCTGCAAAGAGTGCCGTGACGCTCGCAAGAACGCCACCCGCGGCACCCGCGAGATGTTCGAGGCCACCTGCGCCGCCTGCGGCAAGGTCGCCCGCGTTCCCTTCCAACCCCGCGAAGATCGCCCTGTGTACTGCAGCGAGTGCTTCGCCAAGATGAAGGAGCAGCAGTAATCGCCCAAAAGGGCGCGGCCAAGCGGCCGCGCCCTTTTTTTGTGCCCCGGCGGGCCGTGTTGTTTTTCCCTCTGCTTTGCGGTACAATAAAAACTGTTGAAAACCCGCCGCGCACGCGGCGACGGAAAGGAGCCCGCCATGGAACGACTGGGCGCTTTGATCAAAAAACACCGCTTGTGGCTGGGCGGGCTGTGCTGCGCGCTGGCGGCGGCCTTCGCCCTGGCCTGGGCCGGCTACACCCTCCATCAGGCGGGCAAAAACCAGAGCGAGTACAAAATCGTGCACGACGGCTACGAGGCGATGCAGGGGATGTACCCCGCCGACCCCGCCGCCGGCCTTGTGCAGCAGCTGCCCGCCGGGGAAGGGGAGACGCTCTACGGCGTGCGGCTGATGTTCGTCACCGACGGCCGAGTAGCCCAAGGATCCTTCCGCGCGGCGCTGGAAAACTCGGGCGGCGAGACCCTCACCGCCTGCGACGGCGATATGACCATGCTGCTGGACGGCGCTTTTGTGGACGTGATCTTTGCCTCGCCCGTCACGCTGGAAGAGGGCGGCGGTTATCAACTGCGCGTCACCTTCGCCCCCGCCACCGCGGAGGACAAGGCGGGCCTTGTGTACGGCGAAGGGGAGCAGGCCGACCCGGCCATGCCCCTCACCGACGCCGCCGGAGCCTCCGCGCCCGGGCGCACCGCGGCGCTGCAGTACATCACCAACTACACCGGCACCGGCTACGCCCTGCGGACCTTTGCGCCGCTGGCCGTGCTGGTATTCGCCGCCGTGATGGGCGGCTGGTGGCTCATCTTTGTGCGCCGGGCGAAAGCCCACGTGAGCTTCGCGTTTTTTGCCGCGGCGCTGGGGCTGGTGTTCGCCCTGGTCACCCCGCCGCTGGGCGGCCCGGACGAATACGGCCATCTTGCCAGCGCCTACGCCCTGGCCAACCGCGTCACCGGCCAGCCGGGCGTTACCACCGGGGAAAACGGCGAGACGCTGCTGGCCATGCGGGAGTGCGACGCGGAATACATGCGCGATTCCTCCGGCCCCATCGGCATCCTGGCCTACAAGACCATGACCGACGAGTTGTTCTCCACCGGGAACGGCTCCGCCCTCACCGCCACCGCCGAGGTGAGCCCGCCCTACAATGTGCTGGCGCTGCAGTATCTGCCTCAGATGCTGGGCATCCTGCTGGCCCGGGCGCTGGGCCTCGGGTTCCATGCCATGCTGCTGCTGGCCCGGCTGGCCAGCGTGGCGGCCTACGCGGCGCTGGGCGCGCTGGCAGTGCGCCTTGCGCCCGCCCACAAAAACATTTTCTTCGCGGCGGGGCTGCTGCCCATGGGCCTCAGCCTGGCGGGCAGCGTGTCCGCCGACACGCTGGTGAACGGCCTTGCGCTGGTGTTCACCGCCCTGTGCCTGCGGGGCATCCTGTGCAAAGATGTGCTGGGCCGCGGCGAACAGGCGGGCCTGCTGGTGCTGGCGGCGCTGCTGGGCCCCATGAAGGCCATCTATCTGGTGCTGGTGGTGCTCTGCCTGCCTATCCCCGCCGCCGCTCTGGGCGGAAAGGTCCGCAGCCGGGCCTTCAAGGCACTGCTGTGCGCGGCGGCGGCCGCCGGCTGGCTGTGGTTCAACGGCTCCACCGTGAGCTATATGCTCCGCAGCGTGGACGTGGAGCGCATCCAGTTCGTGCTGCTGCGCCTGGTGCCGGCGGCAGCGCTGGCCGTTGTCGCCTGGCTCCGCTGGGGCAAACGCGCCTGGTTCAAAAAGGCGGCGCTGGCCGTGGGCGCGCTGGCGGTGGCGGCATTGGCCGGCGCGATGTTCTGGGTGGGCGCGAACAGCGGCATGACCCTCACTCCCGAGGAGTACGCCGCCTCCATCAAGCCCAACGGCGAATCCACCTACGTTTACAGCTTTGGCTACATCCTCAGCCACATCCCCCAGACCGTAAAGCTGCTGGTGAACACCCTGGGCAGCCAGATGCCCCGGTATCTGCAGGGGCTGGTGGGCGCGCTGCCCGGCGAGCCCATCGTCTATGGGCTGGAGATCAGCTGGCTGCTCACCATCGCGCTTTTGGCGCTGCTGGTGTGGGCCTGCCTGCGGCCGGTGGAGGAAGGCCCTCTGCTGAGCCGGGGCGCCCGGTGGAGCATGGGCCTTGCGGTGCTGGGGGTGGCGGCTCTGAGCATGCTGGCCGCGCTGTGCTGGACCCCCATCAATCTCACCACCATCTTCGGCATGCAGGGGCGCTACCTGCTGCCGGTGCTGCCCGCCGCGCTGCTGCTTCTGGCCGAGGGGCGCACCCTCTGTTTGCGGCGCTCCACCGACGGGGCCCTGCGGCTGAGCGCCGGCGCGCTGGCGGCGGCGGTGGCACTGCAGAGCCTGGTGCTCTTTGCGTCGGCGGCCTACAAGCCCTGACAGGCGTTGCAAACCGCGTAAAAATCGGATATAGTAATAAACGGGGCAAAGCGCCCCGACTGGATTTTTGAAAGGAAGGACCTTTTTATGACTATCACCCGTCAGACCGTTATCGGCGACATTCTGGATACCGACAATTCCGTGGCCCCGCTGTTCCTGGCCATTGGTATGCACTGCCTGGGCTGCCCCGCCAGCCGCGGCGAGACCATCGAGCAGGCCTGCGCCGTGCACGGCACCGACGCCGACGAGCTGGTGGCCAAGCTGAACGCTCACTTTGGCAACGCCTGAGGCGCCCCGGCTGGACGCGCGGCTGACCGCGGCGGCGCAGCTGGTGAAGCCCGGCTCCGCCGTGGCGGACATCGGCTGTGACCACGGCAAGCTGGCCATCTTTCTGGCACTCACCGGCCGCGCCAAGCACGTCATCGCCGCCGACCTGCGCCCCGGCCCGCTGCAAACGGCGGCAGAGAACTGCCGCCGCTACGGCTGCGAGGAGGCGGTGGAGCTGCGTCTGGGCGACGGGCTCTCGGTGCTGAACGCCGGCGAGGCGGACACCATCCTGCTGGCCGGTGTAAGCGCAAAGACCACCATCGACATTCTTACCGCCGCGCCCTGGGTGAAGACCCCGGGGACGCGGCTGGTCTGCGTACCCGCCACCAAGGCCCCGGTGCTGCGCCGGTGGCTGTGGGAGCAGGGCTTTGACATCGAAGAAGAGCGGCTTGCCCTGGCGGCGGGCCGCTGGTACGCCGCCATCGGCGCGGTGTACACCGGCGAAGAACGCCGGCCGGACTGGACGGAATGTATGTTCGGCCGCTGGCGGGACCTGCCGGGGGCGGCGGGCTATGAGGCTCAGCTGGCCCAAAAAGTGGAAAAGGTGCTGCGGGGCCTCGAGCCCGGAAGCCCGGAATGGAACGAGGCGGCAGCGCTGGATGAACAGCTGCGCCGCCCGCAAGGAGCGGAACATGGCGAAAGTTGAGGAAGTACTCCAGTTCATGCAGCAGCTGGCCCCGCCGGAGAAAGCCGCCTCGTGGGACAACGTGGGCGTTCTGGTGGACTGCGGCGCGGACGTGACCAGCATCCTGGTGGCGCTGGACATCACCGAGGAGGTGGTGGCCGAAGCGGAGATCCAGGGCTGCCAGCTCATCGTGGCTCATCACCCGGTGATCTTTCACCCGCTGAAGCGCATCAGCCGGTCGGACGTGCCCTTCCGCATGATCAAAAAGAATATCTCGGGCCTGTGCGCCCACACCAATCTGGACGCGGCGGAGGGCGGCGTGAACGACATCCTCTGCAAGCTGTTCGTCGTCACCGGGGCCAGGGGCTTCGCCGAGGGCGGCATGGGCCGCATCGGCCAGATCCGCACCGTCAGCGCCGCCCAGCTGGCGGCCCAGTGCCAGTCCACCCTGAACGCGAAGGTGAAGTATGTGGACGCCGGCCGGCCCATCAACACCCTGGCGGTGCTGGGTGGAAGCGGCGACCATCTCATCGAGGAGGCGGTGGCCGCCGGCGCCGACGCTCTGCTCACCGGCGAGGCGGGCCACCACGACGCGCTGGACGCAAAGCGCCTTGGCCTGAGCCTCATCGTGGCCGGGCATTACGCCACCGAGTTCCCGGTGGTGCCGGTGCTGGCGGACAAACTGTCCCGCCGGTTTGCCGGGGTGCGGGTGCTGTGCAGCCGCCGCAACAAGGAGCCCTTTACCTATTTATAAAGGAGAGGCCGTTATGTGGGAGGAGAAAGACCGAGCTTCCGTTGGCTACAACGAGGATATGTTCGAGGGAGACGCCCCCTCCGACGAGGCGCCGCAGGCTGCCCCGTCGCAGTCTGATGACCAGGCGCTGGCGCTGCTGGAACGTCAGCTGGCCCCCGGCGAGCAGCTGCTCTGGCAGGGCCGGCCGCTGAAACTCCACGGCCCCCGAAGCGGCATGCAAAAGCTGTTTGCTGCGGTGTTCCTGGGTTTTGCCTGCTTTTGGGAAGTGAACGCCCTGCAGGCGCTCTTCGTGGGCGGGCTGTTCGGAATTATCTTCCCGCTGTTCGGCATCCCCTTTATTCTGGTGGGGCTGAAGCTGTTCTTCCCCGGCCTGGGCGCCGGCAGCCGCCTGCGCCAGACGGTCTACGGCATCACCACCCGGCGGGCCATCACCGTGAGCCGGGGGCGGGTCACCGCCTGGGATCTGGACGCGGTGGCCAGCGTGGAGAAATTCTACCACAAGGACGGCACCGGCGATCTGGTGCTGTCCAACGGGCAGGTGGAGCACTACTGGCACAACGGCCACAGCCACACCCGTGCGGTGACGCTGACCTTCTACGGCCTGGCCGACGTGGACGCCGCCGAGGCGGCGCTGCGCAGCCGCTGAAAACCAATTCGAACCAAGCAAGCCGTGCCGCCCGGCACGGCCTTTTTCATGAGAGGTGAGACCCATGGCACTGGATGCCGCACTGCTGGCCCTGACCGCCGGCGAACTGAAAAACACACTGCTGGACGCGAAGATCGACAAAATTTTCGAGCCCACCCGGGACGAGGTGCTGCTCACCCTGCGCACCCGCACCGACACCTTCAAGCTGCTGCTCAGCGCCCGCAGCGGCTCCGCCCGCATCTGCCTGACCAAAGAGACTTTTGAGAACCCCCAGACGCCCCCCAGCTTCTGCATGCTGCTGCGCAAGCATCTCACCGGCGGGCGGCTCACCGCCCTGGAGGTGGAGCCGGGGGACCGGCTGGTGTTCCTGCGTTTCCTGTGCACCAACGAGATGGGCGACCTGGTGGAGAACGTGCTGGCCGTGGAGCTGATGGGCCGCTACTCCAACCTGGTGCTCACCCAGAACGGCCGCATCATCGACGCCCTCAAGCGGGTGGATTTCGAGGACTCGGACATCCGCCAGCTGCTGCCGGGCCTGGCCTACACCCTGCCCGCAAAGCCCGCCAAGACGGACTTCTGCGCCATGACCTCCGCCCAACTGGTGGAGACTGCCTGCAAGCTGGACCTGCCGCTGCACCAGGCGCTCATCAAAAGCTGCGCCGGCGTGGGGCCGGTGGTGCTGCGGGAGGCGGTGTTCCGTGCCTTCGGCGGCGAGACCGCCCTGCTGGCCAGCGAACTGGACGAGGGGCAGCGGGCCGCGCTGACGGCGGCCTTTGACTCCATCCACGCCGACCGGCTGGCGGGGGGCAAGCCCTGCCTTGCCGCCGACGACGAGGGCAAACCCATGGAGTTCAGCTTCACCGCCCTCACCCAGTACGGCGAGGGACGGCTGCAATTCTACGACAGCTTCAGCGAGATGCTGGAGGCCTACTACTGCCGCAAGGACCGGGCCGAGCGCCTGCGCCAGAAGAGCCGGGACCTGCACAAGACGGTGAAGAACCTCCACGAGCGGGCGGTGCGCAAGCAGGCGGCCCGCAAGGAGGAGCTGGCCCAGAGCGGCAAGGCCGATCAGCTGCGCCTGTACGGCGAGCTGCTGCAGGCCAACCTCTGGGCGGTGGAAAAGGGCGCAAAAAGCGTTACTGTCACCAACTACTACGACGGCCAGCCGGTGACCATCCCCCTGGACGTGCGGCTCTCCGCCAGCGGCAACGCCCAGAAGTACTTCAAGGACTACAAGAAAAAACAGACCGCTGCCAAAATGCTGGTGAAGCTGCTGGAGCAGGGAGAGCAGGAGATCGAGTATCTGGCCACCGTGCTCTACGAGGTGGAGTCCGCCCCCGGCGAGCAGGCCTTGGGGGAGATCCGCCAGGAGCTGAAGGGCCAGGGGTATCTGAAGTATTATAAGGTAAGGGACAAAAAGTCCAAACCCGCCGACTTCTACCGCTACCGCTCCTCCGACGGATTCCTCATTCTGGTGGGACGCAACAACCTCCAGAACGAAAAGCTCACCCTTCACACCGCCCGGGGCAAGGATTTGTGGTTCCATGTGAAGAACGCCCCCGGCAGCCACACGGTGGTGATGAGCGAAGGGAAGGACATCCCCCTGGCCACCCAGAACGAGGCGGCCCAGCTGGCGGTGATCCACTCCAGCCTGGCGGGCGGCGTGAAGGTGCCGGTGGATTACACCTTCGTCAAGAACATCCGCAAGACCGGCGATCTGCGCCCGGGCATGGTCCTCTACGAAAGCTACGAGACCGCCTACATCACCCCGGAGCCCGGCCTGGCCGAGCGGCTGGCGTTGCCGCAAAACAGGTGACAAGTTCCGGCCGGTCTGCTATACTGATAAAAACGAACCGTTCCGCCCCGCGGCGGAACAGCCCATACCCCGGAAGGAGTGAATGAGATGTACTGCAAACAATGTGGCGCGTTTCTGCCCGACGACGCGACGGCATGCTCCGCCTGCGGATGCCTGCTGACTCCGGCCCCCGCGCCGGAAGCTCCCGTGGAGGGCCCGAAGGACGGCCCCGCCCCGGCCCCCGAGGCTCCGGCTGCCCCCGCGCCCGAAGCGCCTGCCCCTGAGGCGCCCGCGCCCCAGCCGCCGGTCTCCGGCCCCGTGCCCGGCAGCGTGCCCCCGCCCCGTTATCAGGTGCCGGCCTACGCCCGCCCGGCGGGCGGCCCCGGAACTGCGGGCCCCGGCGGTCCCGCCGGCCCGGTGAACGGCGCGCCCGCGCCGCAGCCCGGCCCCGCGCCCCAGCCCGGCAGCTTCCCGCCGCCTCCCTCCGCCCCCCTGAGCCCCACCGTGGGCATGGGTGAGTGGCTGTGGAGCAGCATCGTGGCGGCCATCCCCATCGTGGGCTTCATCGTGCTGCTGGTGTGGGCCTTCGGCGGCGGCACCAAGCTCTCCAAGCGCAACTGGGCCCGGGCGAACCTCATCCTCTACGCCATCGTCGTGGTGCTCTATGTGCTGATCTTCGTGTTTGCCGCCGTCGCGGTGAGCGCGAATTTCTACCACAACAACTTCTACTATTGATTGATTCGGCCTGTCCGGATGCCCGGCGCCGCGGAAAACCGGTCCTTTTTGCCGTTTTTCCGCGGCGTTTTTCCGGCCCGAAAGGGCATTGAACAAAACAGAGAATTTTTTTTGAAAAATTCGATTTTTTTTACAAAAAGGTCTTGCAACACCCGGATGTGTGTGTTACAATAACACTCGGCTGCAAATGGCTTGTGTACCAAGCTGCGCAAGCCATGATATGCGTTGATGCGGGAGGTTGCCGTGGCAACACGGGTTTTTCCGCGGAGTATGTCCGATCTAGAACCGGGCGAAAGAATTACTGAGAGCAAAGGGATACGTACACGGTGCCGTCTGCGCGGTGTACCAATGTCCATCGCACTTTGCCACAGGTCTGTCCGGGGGAACTGCCTAGCGGTTCACCGGCTTTTCTCGTGCCAAAATGTGAAACACCCGGAGCAGTGTTCAGTGGTTTATCGGTCCGCCTAGGCACCAAATTTAACAGGAGGCGAACAAAATGGCAGTCAAGGAGAAAATCAGAATTCGTTTGCAGAGCTACGATCACCAGCTGATCGATGCCGCTGCGGAGAAGATCGTTGAGACCGCGAAGCGCACCGGCGCCCGCGTGTCCGGCCCGATCCCCCTCCCCACCGACAAGGAAGTGGTCACCATTCTGCGTGCTGTTCACAAGGACAAGGACAGCCGTGAGCAGTTTGAGAGCCGCACCCACAAGCGTCTGATCGACATTCTGAAGCCGTCCAACAAGACGGTCGAGGCTCTCACGAGCCTGCAGCTCCCCGCCGGCGTCGAGATCGAGATCAAACTGTGAGCCTATTATAATCAGTAAGGGCGGCCAACGAGCTGCCAACTGCTGACCGAAGGCAACCAGTGAGACTTCGCTCAAGACTCAAAGCGGAGAGGTCATGTTGGCGCCCAAAGTTACTCACGGCGTCAACCAATAACCTTACAGGAGGAAAAGGAAAATGCAAAAAGGTATCATCGGCAAGAAGCTGGGCATGACCCAGCTGTTCGACGAGAGCGGCAAGGTCGTTCCCGTGACCGTGATCGAGGCCGGCCCCTGCACCGTTGTGCAGAAGAAGACCGTCGAGAGCGACGGCTACCAGTCCGTGCAGCTGGGCTTCGGCGACATCGCCGCCCGCAAGGTCACGAAGCCCGCCAAGGGCCACTTTGACAAGGCGGACGTCGCCCCCAAGAAGACCCTGCGCGAGTTCCGTCTGGCCGACATCAGCGGCCTGAACGTGGGCGACATCCTGAAGGCCGACGTGTTCGCCGCTGGCGACCACATCGACGTCGTGGGCGTCAGCAAGGGCAAGGGCTACGCCGGCACCATCAAGCGCTGGAACGGCCATCGCCTGCGCGAGAGCCACGGCACCGGCCCTGTCTCCCGTCACGCCGGTTCCATGGGCCCCTGCTCCACCCCCAGCCGGGTGTTCAAGGGCAAGAAGCTGCCCGGTCATCTGGGCGCTGAGCGCGTCACCATCCAGAACCTCACGGTCGTCAAGGTGGACGCCGAAAATAATCTGATCGCCATCAAAGGCGCGGTCCCCGGCCCCAAGGGCGCTGTGGTCTGCATCAGCGATAGCGTGAAGGCGTAAGGAGGGAAAGCACAATGGCAAAATTTGACGTTTTGGATATGAACGGCAAGAAAGTTTCCACCGTAGAGCTTTCCGACGCCGTGTTTGGGATCACCCCCAACGAGAAGGCTGTTCACGCCGCCGTGGTCAACTTCCTGGCCAACCAGCGGCAGGGCACCCAGAGCACCAAGACCCGCAGCGAGGTTTCCGGCGGCGGCCGCAAGCCCTGGCGTCAGAAGGGCACCGGTCATGCCCGTCAGGGTTCCACCCGCAGCCCGCAGTGGACTCACGGCGGCGTTGCCCTGGGCCCCAAGCCCCGTGACTACAGCTATCGGCTGAACCGCAAGGTCAAGCGTCTGGCCATCCTGAGCGCCATCAGCGCCAAGGCTGCTGCCGGCGACATGATCCTGGTGGACAACCTGAGCGTGGCCGAGTACAAGACCAAGGCCGTGGTCAGCATGCTGAGCGCTGTGGGCGCCGGCAAGAAGAACCTGATCGTCACTCCCGCCGTGGAAGAGAAGCTGGTCAAGAGCGCCGCCAACATCCCCGGCGTCAAGACCACCGTCGCCACCAGCGTGAACACCTACGACGTCGTGAACGCCGACAAGTTCATCCTGAGCGTGGACGCGGCCAAGAAACTTGAGGAGGTTCTGGGCTGATGAAAACTGCACATGACATCATTCTGGCTCCCGTCATTACCGAGAACTCTATGATGGGCGTTGCCAACAAGAAGTACACCTTCAAAGTGGCCACCGACGCCAACAAGATCGAGATCGCCGACGCGGTCGAGAAGCTGTTCGGCGTGAAGGTCGAGAAGGTCAACACCATCAACGTGCGGGGCCGTTGGCGCCGCCAGGGCCTGCACGGCGGTTACACCGCTGCCAGCAAGAAGGCCATTGTCACCCTGAAAGAGGGCAGCAAGGGCATCGACTTCTTCGAGAGCATGGTCTAAGCTGCTCTTCGAAGGCAGCTCCTTTGAGCCTGAGCAAGGCTCGCGTATGGGGATATGACCCCGATAACAATTCATAAGTCAAAAAGGAGAATACCGCAATGGCTATCAAAAAGTACAAGCCGACTACCCCGGGCCGCCGCGGCATGACTGTTACCGACTACAGCGTGCTGAGCAAGGTCGAGCCCGAGCGCAGCCTGCTGGAGCCCATGAAGAAGGCTTCCGGCCGCAACAACACCGGCCGCATCACCGTTCGCCACCATGGCGGCGGCAACCGCACCAAGTACCGCGTGATCGACTTCAAGCGCAACAAGTTTGACGTGCCCGCCACGGTCAAGACCCTGGAGTACGATCCCAACCGTTCTGCTCACATCGCTCTGGTTCAGTACGAGGACGGCGAGAAGCGTTACATCCTGGCTCCCGAAGGCCTGAAGGTTGGCGATGTGATCATGGCTGGCCCCAATGCCGACATCAAGCCCGGCAACGCTCTGCCCTTCGCCAACATCCCTGTTGGTACCATCATCCACAACATCGAGCTGTACCCCGGTAAGGGCGGCCAGCTGGTGCGCAGCGCCGGCAACATGGCTCAGCTGATGGCGAAAGAGAACGGCTACGCTCTGGTTCGTCTGCCCTCCGGCGAGATGCGCAACATCCCTCTGAACTGCATCGCTACCATCGGCCAGGTTGGCAACGTGGATCACGAGAACGTGAACATCGGTAAGGCCGGCCGCAAGCGCCACATGGGTTGGCGTCCCACCGTTCGCGGTTCTGTTATGAACCCCTGCGATCACCCCCACGGTGGTGGTGAGGGCAAGAGCCCCGTTGGCCGTCCCGGCCCTGTTACCCCCTGGGGCAAGCCTGCTATGGGTTACAAGACCCGCAAGCATCACAACCGCTCTGACAAGTTCATTGTCAAGCGCGCGAACGGTTAAGAGAGGAGAACGAACATGGGTAGAAGTGTTAAGAAAGGACCTTACGTCCTGCCTGTTCTGCTGAAGCGCGTTCAGGAG
>DXBV01000107.1 GCA_019116345.1 Candidatus Allofournierella merdipullorum
ATTCATGTGTTTCCTCCGGATAGGGATCTCCTACTTTATCTATAGCATTCGCTCCGCATATTCCATAATTGCATTCCAGTTCATGTCCGAACTTTTCACTTACAACTTTTACCGTCTTTATTGCCTGCTCCATTATATCGGGACATTGGGGCGCTGGATACACCCATGCGGGAGGGCGACTCCGCTCCGCACATGACAAAACAAATCACTGAAAAAGAAGGAATCATGCGGTTATTGGCATGAAAACACAGAGGCGGACGGCTTCCGCCGTCTGCCTCTGTGCCTGACAATTCACCCGGTTCAGAAAATGTACCTATGGGAATCATCAGAAACGGCGCTCCTTTTTTGTTAATCGCGGAACCACAGGTCCATCTCGTATTTGAAGGTGCGGTAGTTCTGCATGGTGCACTCGTAGGCGTATTCCCGGATGAGAGCGCCGGCAGAGTCGTACTCGCCGAACACCATGGCCACGCCGCTGTTCACCACCCAGTTGCCGTTCTCGCCGCAGAGGGAACCGTTGGACACGATGCTGGAATAGGGCACGTCAAAGCTGCTTTCCAGCGAGAAGGTGCGCCGGTTTTCGTCGATGCGGTAGATGTACACCTGACTGGCGTCGCCCTCCCCGCCGTAAAGGCCGAGGCCTACGCTGTCGTCCGCCGTCAGTTCCAGGTCGCGGCTGTTGATGGACAGGTAGTTGTTGTTGAACAGCGACAGGTAATAAACGCCCTCTTCCTCGCCGTCGGCGTAGTACTCCACGCAGTGCTGGCCGTACTGGGGCACAAAGACGCCCTCCTGGGCAAGACAGGCGTCCTCGTAGGCGGTGCCCTCCCAGACGCGCTCGTCCCCCGCCAGCCAGTCCAGCGCGGGCTCGCCGTGGAGGCCCGTCACTTTCAGAATGGAGGAGGTCTCCCGGGAGGAGAGGATGACGCTGTCGTCCTCCGGCATGTACTGCAGGCTGTTCAGGTGGATCCAGTCCCACTCGCCCACCTGCCAGAAGAAGTCATCGGTGGGGGCCACCGGGCGGGTAACGTCGTAGTAGTCCTGCAGGAAGGTGCTGAAGTTGATGAGCTCGGTCACTTCGCCGGTCTCCAGGTCGATGGAGAGCAGCCGGTCCTCCACCGTCTCGTTGCCCCGCTCCTCCGCCAGGGCCAGCACCTCCCCGTCGGCGCCCCAGCCGATGTCGTGGTGCAGGTCGTATTCGCCCAGGTCGCACACCCAGGTCACCTGGCCCAGCCCGTTGATGCGCGCCAGTTTGGAGGAGGACACGCAGGTGAGGATCTCGTCGCCGTAAAACAGCAGCCGGTCCAGCCCGTAGCCCTCCAGCACCATCTCATAGCGCATCACGCCCTCGTTGTCGAAGAAAAAGCCGTAGCCCAGATAGCCGTTCACCCGCATCATGGTGAACAGCCCCTCGGCCTGGGCGGCGGTGGACTCGCCCTCGGTCATCTCCAGCTGGGTGGCGTAGCCCGAGCGGGTCTCGGGCATCTCCACGGTGAAGCGGATGGTCTGCAGGGTGGTGCCAAGCCGGCCGGAGACGGTCATGGTGACCTCGTTCACCTCGCCGGGCACAAGGCCGATGAGCTGGAACTCATGAATCTTGGTGTACTCCTTGCCGGAGGCGTCCGCCGCCTTGGCGGAAAAATCGGTGAGACCGTCCACATGCACGGTGTAGCTCACCGAGGCGGCCAGATCGGTCTCAAAGTAGAGGTACAGCCCGTTGCTGCCGGTGCCGTAGGGGTTCAGAATGGCCAGCGGCATGGAGGCGGTCCATTTCACGTCGGCGTTGTTCTTCAGCTCCTGCACCATCTGGTACAGCCGCTGCTGCACTTCCTCGTCGTAGTAGGTGAAGCCTTCTTCCTCGATGTCCTGAGGCACCAGCTGCAGGGCTTTCAGCCCGTCGCCCAGGTCGGCCTCGGTCAGATCCACCTGCCACTGGCTGCTCTGCGCCACCACGTCGCCGGTGGAGAAGCTCCAGTCGGTGCGGGCGGCCTGTTCCTGGGCGGTGAAGGCCTTGGAGCCCAGCACCACCGCAACGGGGATGAGCGCGGCCAGCGCCAGCAGCACGGCCCCGCCAAGGATCAGCCATTTCCATTTTCGTTTGATACCCATTCGTATCCACCTGCTTTACAGTAGATTCAACACCAGCAAGAGCAGCCCCACTGCCGTGAGGATGGCGCCGGTGAGGCGGTTGAGCAAAAGAGAATCGGCCCGGGCGGCGATGCGGGCAGCCAGCTGCGCCCAGAAGAGGGTGAACACCACGCACAGCGCCAGCGGCACCAGCGGCGGCGCGCTGCCCAGGCCCGCCCCGGCGCCCGCCAGAAAACAGATCAGGATCTGGAACCAGAGTTCATTCAAAACAAAGGACTTCCTTTCGTAAAAGGGCCGCGGCGGCCCCGTGGCTCAAACGATAGCAGATGCGGCTTAACCGGCGCTAAAGGAATCTGTGAAACAATGGGGCGCAAACCCCTGGCGCCGGCGGCCTTTTTTCTTTTAACCGGCCGGGCTTGACAAACGCCGCGCATCCGCATATGGTTAACAATGTTAATTACATTGAGAGGGGAAATATCCATGGAGTGGACGGAAATGGTCCGCTATCAGCAGCAGATGCAAAAGGTCATGCGGGCGCTGCTGCCCGCGCGCAGATCGGCGCTGACGGCCAGTGAGTGCGAACTGCTGGCCCACCTGTACCTGCGGCCGGACCACAATACACCCGTTCTGCTCAGCCAGGGCAGCGGGATGAAAAAAGAGGCGGTGAGCCGCTGCCTGAAAGCGCTGGGCGAAAAGAACTGCATTTCCAGGCACCGGAACGAAGCCGACGAGCGCAGCTGCCAGCTGTTCATCACCGACACCGGGCTGGCGGAGCTGAAGAAGGGATACGAGAGCATCCTGCAGCCTTTTTATGATCTGTGGCGCGCCGCGCCCGAGGAATTTGAGACGTTCATGCGCTGTGCGGACCGTCTTGCCGCCCATCTGGAGAAAGGACAGGAAAACCCGTGACAAGAGAATTTTATAACGCGCTGCAGATGGACCCGTCGGTGCTGAAGCGGCGCATCGCCGCCTGCGGCACAAAGGGGGAAAAGGCCTTCTACTGGGCCGCCATGGCGGTGCGCTCGGCGCTGATCGTGGCCTTTGCCATTCTGTTCATCAGCCTGCTGTCCGGCCTGTTCGGCGCGGACAACACTCCGCTGGCGGTGGTGCTGTTCTGCATGCTGCTGGGCATCCGCTTCGTGGATTTTGACTATTGCATCGCCGACTCCATGGCGGCGTTGGGGGCGGCGCTGGCCATCCTGACGCTGGCGCCCTGCGCCGCGGCGGCACTGGCGCCGGTGCTTGTGGCGCCGCTGCATTTCATCGCCTTTTTCGCGCTGCTCCTTTTGACCTGCCAGCGGCCGGAGATGGGCAACGGCGGCATCTACAACTTCGCTTATATCTACCTTGCCGGCAACCCGGTGGCGGGCCAGGCTCTTGCCCGCCGGGGAATGATGGCGCTGGCGGGCTATCTTCTCTGCGGGGCCATCCTGTTCGTCAAACACCGCAAGCGCAACCCCGACGCCTGCTTCCACCACCGGCTGCGCCGGTTCGATCTGGCCCGGCCGGAGTGTTTGTGGCAGCTGTGCATGGCGCTGGGGGTGAGCCTGGTGCTGGCCGCGGGGCAGGCCTTTGGGGTGGAGCGGTTCATGTGGATGGGCTTTGCCTGCGGGTCGCTGCTGTCGGAACATCCGCTGCCTCAAAACGCAGCCGTCCGCTTTTGGCAGCGCATCGTGGGCGCGGCGGCGGGCTGCGGCCTGTTCGCCCTTCTCTATCTGGCGGTGCCGCCGGACTTTCGCTCGCTGCTGGGCCCGCTGGGCGGATTCTGCATGGGCTTTTGCACCGATTATCGCTATAAGACCGCGATGAACTGCATCGGCGCGGGGCTCTACGGCCTTCAGGGCGCGGTGGTGCTGCGTTTGGCGGACACAGTGCTGGGCGTGACTTTCGCCCTTGTGTTCGCGGCGCTGTTCCGCCGCCTGACCCTGCGTTTTCTGCCCGGGGCAAAGACGACCCTTTGAGCCAAAGACGCATAAAAAACCGGCGCACCGCCTTTGTGAAGTGACCCCAAAAAGTTAGACAATATTTTCTATCAAAAAATGTTCAAGCAGCTGAAAGGGCTTGTTGTCTGTGAATCGCAGGCGGCAAGCCCTTTAGCTTTGCTTTGATGCGGTGGTTGTTGTAGTAGTCCAGATAGTCCAGAAGTTCCTGCTTGAAGTGTTCCACAGATTCAAATTCTTGAAGATATAGCAACTCGCTTTTGAGTAGGCCAAAGAAATTTTCCATCACAGCATTATCCAGACAATTTCCTTTGCGGCTCATACTTTGCTGGATACCCTTGCGCTTTAACATCTGCTGGTACTGCTTATGCTGGTATTGCCAGCCTTGGTCTGAGTGGAGAATCAGATATGTCCCATCTGGTATGCTTTCAAAAGCCTTATTAAGCATGGAGGTTACCATGTTAAGAACAGGACGTTCAGAAATTGTATAGGTGACCAGATACCCATTGTGCAAATCCAGAATGGGAGAAAGGTACAGTTTCTGGCCAAACAGACTGAACTCCGTCACATCAGTGACCCATTTCAGGTTTGGCTTCTCTGCATGGAAATCCCGGTTCAGCAGATTAGGGGCAATTTTGCCCACTTCTCCCTTATAAGAACGATATTTCTTGATTCTGACACGGCAAACTAAACCCAGTTCTCTCATAAGCCGCTGGACAGTCTTGTGGTTCAGGAGAAAACCTCTGCTGCCAAGCACCATTGTGATACGCCGATAACCATATCTCCCTTTGTTTTCGTGATAGATAGCGGCAATTTCTGCTTTTTCTTGAGCATATTTGTCAGCCTTTTGCATGCGTTTCAGGTGGTAGTAAAAGGTCGCACGAGGCAGTTGAGCGATTTCAAGAAGGAGAGGCAAAGTATATTTTGGCCTTAGTTTTTGGACTACCTGGGCTTTTTCCCCTGGCGTCGCTCTCTCTCCAAAACCAAGGCTTGCAAGTTTTTTAGGTATTCATTCTCCGCACGCAGCCGCTGCACTTCGGCCAGTAAGTCCTCTTCCACAGCTGTGGGTAGTTTTGGGGGACGATCTTTACTTCCACGGCCACGTCGCTCTACTGCAAAGCCTTCCGGCCCTTCCGTTAGGTATATTCGCTCCCAGTCTTTGATTCGAGTATCGCTGCTTACTTCAAATCGCCTTGCTGTTTCGCGGTAACTCAGCTTTTCTGCCATCATCGTTTCAATCACTAGTTTCTTAAATTCTGGCGTGTATCGTTTGTTTGGTATTCCTTTTGGCATAGTAAAGCACCCCACTTGTTATCCAGTATATCATACCGTCTAACAAATGGGGTGCAGTTCATTGGCGGCGCGCCGGTTTTTTACTTATTCAGTGAGCCGTGCTCCCGAACCCGCGATTACCGGGGGTTCTTGATGGCAGCCTGAGCGGCGGCCAGACGAGCGATGGGCACACGGAAGGGAGAGCAGGACACATAGTCCAGACCCACGCGGTGGCAGAACTCCACGCTGGTGGGGTCGCCGCCGTGCTCGCCGCAGATGCCCAGACCCAGCTCGGGACGGGTGGTGCGGCCCAGCTTCGCGGCCATCTCCACCAGCTTGCCCACGCCGTTCTGGTCCAGGTGAGCGAAGGGATCGCTCTCGTAGACCTTGTTGTCGTAGTAGTAGCTCAGGAACTTGCCCGCGTCGTCACGGCTGAAGCCGAAGGTCATCTGGGTCAGATCGTTGGTGCCGAAGCTGAAGAACTCGGCCTCCTTGGCGATCTCGTCGGCGGTCAGGGCCGCACGGGGGATCTCGATCATGGTGCCCACTTCGTACTTCATGTCAACGCCGGCCTCGGCGATGATCTTGTCGGCGGTGGCAACGACCACGTCCTTAACGAACTTCAGCTCCTTGACCTCGCCAACCAGGGGGATCATGATGTGGGGAACGATCTTCACGCCGGTCTCCTTGGAGACGTTGATGGCGGCGTTGATCACAGCGGTGGTCTGCATCTCGGCGATCTCGGGGTAGGAGACGGCCAGACGGCAGCCGCGGTGGCCCATCATCGGGTTGAACTCGTGCAGGCTGTCGATGACAGTGTGCAGCTTCTCAACGGTCACGCCCAGATCCTTGGCCAGATCCACGATCTCCTCTTCCTTGGTGGGCAGGAACTCATGGAGCGGGGGATCCAGGTAACGGATGGTCATCGGGCGCTCGCCCATGACCTTGTACATGGCCTCGAAGTCACCCTGCTGGTAGGGCAGGATCTTCGCCAGAGCCTTCTTGCGGTCGTCCACGTTCTCGGCAACGATCATCTCGCGCACGGCCTTGATGCGGTCGGCCTCGAAGAACATATGCTCGGTGCGGCACAGGCCGATGCCCTCGGCGCCGAAGTCAACGCCCTGCTTGGCGTCGCGCGGGTTGTCGGCGTTGGTGAACACCTTCAGATGACGGGCAGCGTCGGCCCAGCCCATGAAGCGGCCGAAGTCGCCGCTGATGGAAGCCTCAACGGTGGGGATAGCCTCGCCGTAGATGTTGCCGGTGGAGCCGTCGATGGAGATCCAGTCGCCGCGCTTGTAGGTCTTGCCGCCCAGGGTGAACTCCTGCTTGTCGTAGTCCACGACGATCTCGCCGCAGCCGGAAACGCAGCAGGTGCCCATGCCGCGGGCCACAACGGCAGCGTGGCTGGTCATACCGCCGCGAACGGTCAGGATGCCCTGCGCCACGACCATGCCCTCGATGTCCTCGGGGCTGGTCTCCAGACGGACCAGAACGACCTTCTTCATGCTGCCGTTCTCAACGCTCTCCTTGGCGTCCTCGGCGGTGAACACCACCTGGCCGCAGGCAGCGCCCGGGCTGGCGGCCAGGCCCTTGCCGATGACTTCCGCCTGCTTCAGAGCGGCGGCGTCGAACTGGGGATGCAGCAGGCTGTCCAGCTGCTTGGGCTCAACGCGCAGAACGGCCTCGCGCTCGTCGATCATGCCCTCGTCCACCAGGTCAACGGCGATCTTCAGAGCGGCGGCGGCGGTGCGCTTGCCGTTACGGGTCTGCAGCATGTAGAGCTTGCCATCCTCGATGGTGAACTCCATGTCCTGCATATCCTTGTAGTGGTTCTCCAGGCGGGTGGCGATCTCCACGAACTGGTCGTACACCTCAGGCATCTGATCCTTCAGGTGAGCGATGGGGGAGGGGGTGCGGATACCGGCAACCACGTCCTCGCCCTGGGCGTTGATCAGGTACTCGCCGAACAGGGCCTTCTCACCGGTGGCGGGGTTGCGGGTGAAAGCAACGCCGGTGCCGCTGTTGTTGCCGCTGTTGCCGAACACCATGGCCTGCACGTTGACGGCGGTGCCCCAGTCGTAGGGGATCTCGTTCATGCGGCGGTAGACGTTGGCGCGGGGGTTGTCCCAGCTGCGGAACACGGCCTTGACGGCCTCGATCAGCTGAACCTTCGGGTCGGCGGGGAAGTCGCTGCCCATCTTGCTCTTGTACAGGTCCTTGAACTTCACGACCAGAGCCTTCATGTCGTCGGCATCCAGCTCGGTGTCCAGCTTCACGCCCTTGGCTTCCTTCATCTCGTCGATGATCTTCTCAAAGTCGCTCTTGCTCAGCTCCATAACAACGTCGCTGAACATCTGGACGAAACGGCGGTAGCTGTCGTAGGCGAAACGGGGGTTGCCGGTCTTGGCGGCCAGGCCCTCCACCACTTCGTCGTTCAGGCCCAGGTTCAGGATGGTGTCCATCATGCCGGGCATGGAGGCGCGGGCGCCGGAACGCACAGACACCAGCAGGGGGTTCTTCACGTCACCGAACTTCTTGCCGGTGATCTCCTCCATCTTGCCGATGTACTCGTAGATGTCGGCCATGATCTCGTCGTTGATCTGGCGACCGTCCTTGTAGTACTGGGTGCAGGCCTCGGTGCTGATGGTGAAGCCCTGAGGCACAGGCATGCCCGCGTTGGTCATCTCGGCCAGGTTCGCACCTTTGCCGCCAAGGATCTCACGCATGTCCTTGTTGCCTTCGCTGAACAGGTACAGATACTTCTTGCTCAATATTCTCGACCTCCATAAAAGATTCCACGTCCCGCGGGGCGGGATGCCCCGCCAAACGATAAGAACGCGCATAATATTATAGCAAATCGAACCGCCAAGCGCCAGAGGTTTTATCGTTTTTGTCCTTGTATTTGCGTATTTTTTTGCATTTTAACACAAGTTTGGGCTTGCAAAGAATAAAAAAGCAGGTAAACTTAAACTGGGGCAGGTTTTCGCCGCGTCAGAAAGCGCTGCGGCCGCCCGACGGAAAGGGAGAGAGAACACCCATGTTTTTCAAAAAACAAAGCGCCGGAGCCGACTGGCTGGTGGCCGGTCTCGGCAACCCCGGCAAGAAATACGAGGGCACCCGCCACAACGCGGGCTTCGACGCGCTGGATTTTCTGGCCGAACGCTGGAACGCCCCCACCCCCCGGGTGAAATTCGAGGGCCTCACGGCCCAGACGACGGTGAACGGGCAGAAGGTCATCCTGCTCAAGCCCCAGACCTTTATGAACCTCTCCGGCCGCAGCATCGGCGCGGCGGCGGATTTTTATAAGATCGACCCCGCCCATGTCATCGTGCTGTGCGACGACGTGACCCAAAGCCCCGGCAAGGTGCGCATCCGGCCCTCCGGCTCGGCGGGCGGCCACAACGGCCTCAAGGACATCATCGCCCGCCTGGGCAGCCAGGAGTTCCCCCGGGTGCGGCTGGGCGTGGGCGAAAAACCGAACCCCGAGTACGACCTGGCCGACTGGGTGCTGGGGCGCATCTCCGGCGAGGACCGCAAGGCCTTTGAAAGCCGCCTGGAGGACGTGGCGAACGCCGTGGAGCTCATCATGGAGGGAAAGCTCTCCGAGGCGCAGAACCGTTATAACCGCTGAAGAAAAGCCGTGTCGTTTACAAAAACGATGCGGCTTTTTTACATCTTTTCTGTGATAAAGAGCCCGGCCTCCGTCGTTTTATAAGTGCGGGCCGCCGACCGGCCCCGCCCGAAAGGAGGAAACGGGATGAAACGTTTTGCAGCGCTGGCTCTCGCTGCGGCTCTGGCGGCGGGTCTCGCCGGATGCGGCGGCAGCGGCACCTTAAAAAGTATGGACTGGGCCATCGAGCCCGCATATGAATTTGAAGCGGTGGAGCCGGTGGCGGACACCGCCACCGTGGCCGCGGGCATGGTGAGCCGGCGCCCCGGCGAGGGAGGCTACTATCTGGCGCAGAGCCCCGCCGGCTGGGGCGTGCTGAACGTCGTCAGCGGCGACGTGGCTGCGTCGGCGGCCTTTGTGACCCAGCCCCTCCGCTGCGGCGCGGGGCATCTGTACGACCAGGGCCTCTATGAAGAGGAGCGCTGGTACGACTGGGAGACCCTGGAAGAGCTGGACGCCCAGCTGGAGAGCATCGGCACCAGCTACCGCATGGAGGTGGGCCACGGCGGCGGTTCCAACCGCTTTCTGGCGGACGGCGCCGGCGCGGTGAGCGCCGTCAGCTTCGGGGAGGCCAGCATGAGCCAGCGTCCCCTGGCCGAGATCGAGGGCCTGCCCGGCCTCATCCCGGTGCAAAAGGGAGCCCTGCGCTCCGACTGGACCGGCGAGGACCCCGCCACCTGGCAGGACTTCATTCTGGAGCAGGACGGCCGCTATGCGGTGGCCACATCCGACGGCAAGCTGCTCACCGACTTTGTCTATGACGCCGCCTGCATGGGCACCGACGAGGCCATCGCCGTCTGCAAAGAGGGCAAATGGGGCTATGTGGACACGGCGGGCAAGGAGATCGTTCCCTGCGAGTACGACGCTTTCTGGGGCGTGCGGTGGGACTGGAACAGCGAAACGGAAAAGAACGAGCCCACCACCGGCATCTACCCCGCGCCTTTTACCGAAGGCTGCGTGGTGGTGAAACAGGAGGGCGTCACCGGCGTTCTGAAAGCCGACGGCAGCTGGCTTTTGAAGCCGGGCGAGGTGGAGGACGCCGCCCCCGCCTTCGGCGGCCTGCTCTGGGTAAAGACCGAGGGCAAGTGGGGCGCGGTGGAACTGCCGGAATAAAGCCGGGGTGCCGTAAGAAAACGGCGCCGGGAAGCGGGCGCTTTTGCGGTATCGCGGCGTCAAAGCGCCTTGACAACCACTAAGGGTGCCTGCGGCGCTTTTCCTTGCGCTCCCATCAAAATCGCTCGCTTCCTGGTGCTGCGCAGTTCTGCCCCAGGATTTTGGATGAAGAAAGCACAAAGAGCGGTCCCTCAAGCCTTGGTGGCTTGGGGGGCCGCTCTGCGTGTTTTATGCGCCAAAATCCTACGGCAGAACCGCCGTTTTCTTATGCCACCCCGGCT
>DXBV01000011.1 GCA_019116345.1 Candidatus Allofournierella merdipullorum
TCGTTGTCGGCAAAGGCCGCGGCGGCAAAGCCCTGGGCCTCCAGCTGGCCGAACTGCTTGCCCAGCTTCTTGGCCTGGGGCAGCACTGTTACGGTGTACTGGCTGCGCAGGTCGGCGGCCTTTTTCAGAACGGCGGCAAAGTCGGCGTCCGGCAGATAGAGCAGCGCCAGCCGGGCCTTCTCGGCGGGCACCGCAAAGCCCTGCTCGGCCAGAATGGCGCAGATGCGCTCAAAGCCGATGGAGAAGCCCACCGCGGGCACCTTCTGGCCCAGGAACTTGCCCACCATGTTGTCGTAGCGGCCGCCGCCCGCCACCGCGCCGGCGAAGGCAGCGCAGGTGACCTCGAACACGATGCCGGTGTAGTAGCCCTGGCCCCGCACCAGACTGGGGCAGTAGGCGATTTTATAAGCGCCGCCGGCAAGGGCCTCCACCGCGGCGATGACCCGCTTCAGGTCCGCCGCCAGGGCCGCGTCGTCGCACAAAGCGCTCACCGCGTCCAGGTCGGTGCGGCCCGCGGCCAAAAACTCGCCCAGCGCGGCCACCGCTTCGGCGGGGCAGCCCTTCTCGGTCAGCTCGCCGGTCACGCCCTCGGCGCCGATCTTGTCCAGCTTGTCAAAGGTGATGCAAACGCTGTCCAGGCTGTCGGGGGCAAAGCCCATGCCGGTGAGCATCCCGCGCAGGATGCGCCGGTCGTTGATGTTCACGGTGAAATCCTTGAAGCCGATGTCCAGCAGCGCCCGGGCGGTCACGTCGATCAGCTCGATCTCGGCGTTGGTGCTCTCGTCGCCCAGAATATCGATGTCGCACTGCACGAACTCCCGCATACGGCCTTTCTGGGGCCGCTCGGCCCGGAACACCCGGTCGGTCTGAATGACCTTGAAGGGGGTGGGCAGCTTGTCCTTGTTGGCGGCGTAGTAGCGGCTCAGAGGCAGCGTCAGGTCATAGCGCAGGCCCATATCCGACAGGTCTTTCTCCTGCCCACAAGCCAGCGCGGCGGCCAGCTTGTCGCCCCGCTTGAGCACCTTGAAAATGAGGTTCAGGTTGTCGCCGCCCTCGCTCTTGTCCAGATTCTCCATATCCTCCAGCATGGGGGTGGCGATGCGCTGGAAGCCGCTGGCCCGGTAGGTGGCCAGGATGCGCCCCTGCACATAGTCCCGCAGGCGCTGTTCGTCGGGCAGGTAGTCCTTCATGCCCTTGAGCGGATTGATCTTCATGACTGTTCCCCCTGTATATAGATCTCTTTAACTTATATATCATAGCCTTCCGCGGCCGTATTTGTCAACCGGAAGGGGCCATACTAACGGCAAACGCAGCAAGGGGGAAGGGCAGATGCAATCTTTTTTGAAAAACCACCGCTGGACCATCCTGGCGGCGGGAGCCGCCATTCAAATATTGACCGGCGTTCCCGCCGCCTGGGGCGTGTTTCAGGGCCCGGTGCGGGCCGAGTACGGCTTTGACGAGGGCGCGGCCAGCTTTGTGCTCAGCCTCACCATCGGGGCCTTCGGGCTGGGGTGCGTGCTGGGCGGCTTTTTGCAGGACAAAGCCGGCCCCCGCGTCGCGGGTTTTGCGGGCACGGCGCTGCTGTCGGCGGGCTTTTTCGCCGCGGGCTTTCTCCCGGCGGAGCGGCCCTGGCTCTTTTATCTGTGCTTTTCGGTTCCGGTGGGCCTGGGCAGCGCCTTCCTCTATCCGGCGGTGATGAGCTGCGCCCAGAAGTGGTATGCCGACAAGAAAGGCCTGGCCACCGGGGTCATCGGCGGGGCGGTGGGGCTGTCCGGCGGGGCGCTCACGTTCCTGGTGCGCTTTGTGAGCGGGCGGTGGGGCGTCCGGGTCTGCTTCTGGGTGCTGGGCGGCCTGATGCTTGCGGTGTGCGCCGTGGGCAGCGCCCTGCTGGAAAATCCGGAAAACGCCCGGTCCCCGGCGAAAAGCGCCGGACGGGACTTCACCCCCGGGCAGATGCTCAAGACCCGGCAGTACAAGCTGCTCTTTCTGGCCACCGCCCTGGCCACGCCGGCGGTGCTGCTGTTCAGCCCCGTCATTGTGCGGCTGGGGCAGGAGCGGGGCCTTTCGGAGAGCGCCGCCCATCTGGCGGTGGTCATCGGTTCCGTGGGCTCGGCGGCGGGGCGGCTGGCCATGCCCGCCCTCAGTGACCGCATCGGCCGCCGGGCGGCGGACCTTATTCTGTTCGCCGGTCTTTGCGGCCTGTCGGCGGCCTTCGCCTTCGCCGGGGGCTGGTGGGTCATCGCCGTCTACACCGCCCTGACGTTCTGCTATTCCGGTGAGGCCGCGGTGCTGCCCAGCCTGTGCACCGACCTGTTCGGCATTAAACACACCGGCGTCAACTACGGCTTTCTGGCGCTGGGCATGAGCGCGGGCAGCATCGGGTTCCCGCTGGCGGCGCGCGTTCTGGGGCTGGAGAGCGCCCGCCACTGGCTGGCCTGCGGGGCTGCCGCGGCGGGATTTGTCTGCCTGCTGGGGCTGCGTCCCACCGAAACGGGCGGGTCTCACAATGTATAAAATTGTCTCTTTTTGGTGCACTATTATGGAATTGCATACAAAACGCCTGTTAATCTATTGACATTTGCCGGGCGACGGTGTTATTTTTATAACGGCCAAGGAGGGCGGATCCTCTCTACCCGAGGATCGAATACCCGCTGCCATGCAGCCCGACCGGTTCTGACGGTCCCGATTGTGTGACAACATCGAAAAACCGCGCGTAAGCAAAGCGCCGGTGGTTCGGTGTTTTTTTTGCGGGCAGGCGGTCTTGCCGGGGCGGCCAAACCTGTGAAAAGGAGTCATTATCATGGAAAACACCCAAACGAAAGGCGGCCTGAACAAAAGTCTGAAGCTGATTTTTGTTTACACCGTCGCCACCGGTTCCATCTTCACCTTCGTGAACTACTGGGATTCGGTCTTCTACGGCTACTGCGGCACCGGCACCTTCCTGGCGTTCGGCCTGATGACCATCGCCATCCTGCCCGTCGCGCTGGTTTACAGTGAGCTGGCCTCTCTGTTCCACACCTCCGGCGGTGAACTGATCTACAACACCGTCGGCATCAACAAGCATGTTGGCTTCCTGGCCTCCTGGCTGATCATGGCTGCCTGGATCTCTGTTCCCCCGGCAGTTGTTATGGCCATCATGACCTGGGTGAACAAGACCTTCAATCTGGGTCTGGGCACCTGGCCCATGGTCGCCTGCGCCGCCGTGCTGCTGGTGCTCTACTTCCTGATGAGCATCCAGAACGTGCAGATCCTGGTCAAGGCCCAGGCTGTGATGCTGTTCTGCAACATCACCGTCACCATCCTGACCGGCTTCATCCTGCTGTTCAGCGGCCACTGGCACCTGTCCAACTTCGGCAACATCTTCAGCACCACTCTTGACTCCGTTTACGGCATCCCCGGCTGGGTCATCGGCATGGCTCTGCTGATCACCCCCTACTTCGGATTTGAGACCGTTCCCCAGATGGTTGAGGAAGGCGACTTCCCCATCAAGAACTCCAAGAAGGCCATCTGCGGCTCCATCCTCACCTGCGGCAGCATCTACGTGTTCTACTACTTCTGCGTGGCTGGTCTGGACGGCCTGCAGGATGTCTACACCAACTTTGCTCAGGACGGCTTCCTGACCATCGCCACCATGCAGAACCAGCTGGGCTGGACCTTCTGGCCCATCGTTGTTGGCCTGCTGTCCTGCCTGCTGGGCATGGGCGCTTCTCTGCTGGGCTTCTGGATGTCCACCGTTCGTATGCTCTACTCCATGGCCAACAAGAACTTCCTGCCCAAGGTGTTCGCGAAGGTCAACAAGAACCAGCAGCCCCTGCTGCCCAACATCTTCCTGCTGGTGCTGAGCCTGGTGTTCATCGTTCTGCAGAACTCCTCTGACTTCATGAGCGCTTTCTTCAACCTGATGAGCTTCGGCTGCGCCTGCGCCTATGCTCTGACCATGATCAGCGCTGTGTGCATCCACCACAAGTACCCGGGCTGGAAGAGCTCCAACGCTGTTAAGGGCGGCGACGCCTTCCGTATCCTGGCCATGCTGATCGCTGTGGCCATCGCCTTCTTCTGCACCCTGGGCCAGGGCATCGACTCCTGGATCTGCTTCGGCGTGTACCTGGGCGTGGGCGTTGTCATCTGGCTGTGGATGGTCTGCGTCAACTGGAAGAAGCACCCCGTGGAGATCGAAACTCCCGACGGCGTCAAGACGTTCTAAAGCTCCGCTTTCAAAACACAAGACAACGAGACGGAGTGATATAGAATGCCTGAACAGAACAATGTGGAGGCCCAGCCCACCGGGCTGAAGAAGAGCCTGCGCCTGATCTACGTTTACGCCATCGCTGCGGGCGCCATCTTCACCTTCATCGGCTACTGGGACACCATTTTCTACGAGTACTGCGGCGCGGGCACCTTCCTGGGCTTTGCGCTGATGACCCTTCTGATCCTGCCCATCGCCATGGTCTACTGTGAGCTGGCGCCCCTCTTCCCCAAGGCGGGCGGCGAGCTCATCTACAACACCGTGGGCATCAACAAGCATGTGGGCTTCTTCTCCTCGTGGCTGATCATGGCCGCCTGGATCGCGGTGCCGCCCTCGGCGGTCATGGCCATCGTGCAGTGGCTGTTCCATGTGCTGCACGTGCCCACCAGCTTCATGCTGATCGAGGTGGTGGCTCTGGTGAGCCTGGTGGGCTACTGCATCCTGAGCCTGCAGAATGTGGAGATCGCCGGCAAGATCCAGCTGTACATGCTGATGTTCGCCATCGGCGGCTGCCTGGTCGCCACCGTCGCCTTCCTGTTCTCCGGCGTGTGGAGCTGGGATAACTTCCAGAACTTCTTCTACACCCAGGTGGAAGGCCACTTCGGCATCCCCGGCTGGATCATCGGCATGGCCCTGCTGATCACCCCCTTCTTCGGATTTGAGACGGTGCCCCAGATGGTGGAGGAAGGCGACTTCCCCATCAAGGACTCCAACAAGGCCATTCTGGGTTCCATCGTCACCTGCGGCGTCATCTACGCGCTGTTCTTCTTCGGCCTGGGCGGCATGCCTGTGCAGCCCCTGGTGGAGGAAGGCGGCGCCGCGGTGGGCGGCTTCCTGGCGATCACCATGATGGAGCAGCTGGGCGGCGGCTGGGGCGTGTTTGCTGTGGTGTTCGGCATCGCGGCGATCCTGTGCGCCATCGGCACCTGCCTGCTGGGCTTCTGGCTTTCCACCGTGCGGCTGCTGTACGCCATGGGCGAGAACAACTTCCTGCCCAAGGTGTTCACCAAGGTCAACCGCCACCAGCAGCCCATCCTGCCCAACATCCTGCTGCTGGCCATCTCGCTGGTGTTCCTGCTTCTGCAGAACGCCACCACCTTCATGAACGACTTCTTCAACCTGATGAGCTTCGGCTGCGCCTGCGCTTACGCCATCACCATGATCAGCGCCATGCGCATCCACAAGCACCATCCCGAGCTGGCCTCCCCCTACAAACTCAAGGGCGGCAGCTTCACCCGGGTGCTGGCGCTCATCATCTCCGTGGCCATCGCCTTCTTCTGCACCCTGGGCCAGAGCGCCGGCTCCTGGAAGAGCTTCGGCATCTACATCGGCATCGGCGCCCTGCTGTGGCTGTGGATGGTTCTGGTGAACTGGAAGAAGCACAAGGTCACCATCGAAACGGTGGCCGGCACCAAAGAATATTGATCCCATCGTAACCGGGCGGCTTTCGCAGCCGCATGGCTTATACAACAGAAAAGGAGAGACTTAAAATGGCTAAATTGGACGGTAAAGTTGCACTGATCACCGGCGCTGCCGTGGGTCTGGGCGAAGGCATCGCCACCGCTTATGCCAAGTACGGCGCCAAACTGATCATGGTAGACCTGGATCCCCGTGTGGAAGAGACCGCTGAGAAGCTGCGCAAGGAGTACGGCAGCGAGATCGTGACCGTTGTGGCCAACGTTGCTGACCGCGAGCAGATGGACGCCGCCGCCAAGAAGGGCGTTGACACCTTCGGCGAGATCAACGTTGCTTGCTGCAACGCCGGTGTCTGCCGCCTGGCTCCCTTCGAGGAGATGGACGACAAGACCCGCGATTTCCACATCGACGTGAACATCAAGGGCGTTTGGAACACCTGCAAGGCCGTTGTTCCTTACATGCTGAAGCAGGGCGGCGGCAACATCGTCATCGCTTCTTCCGTTACCGGTGACATCGTGGCTGACGCCGGCGAGGCCGCTTACGCCATGACCAAGGCTGCTCTGGTCGGCCTGACCAAGTGCCTGGCTGTGGAATATGCCGCCCGCAACATCCGCGTGAACTGCTCTCAGCTGGGCTATGCCCGCACCCCGATGGTGGAGAAGATGGCTATGGAGTCCAACCCCAACGATCCCGAGAGCGCCATCAACGACATCGCTGTGGGCGTGCCCATGAAGCGTCTGGCGAAGCCCATCGAGGTCGGCGAGCTGTTCGCCTTCCTGGGCAGCGACGAGTCCAGCTACCTGACTGGTTCTCAGATCGTCATCGACGGCGGCAGCACCCTGCCCGAGACCATGTCCATCGGCACCAACTAAGTTATCTTCTTATAAACGGACATACACAAAAAGGCCGCCGGCAACAGTCGGCGGCCTTTTTGCATCCTGCGGGCTGGTCAGCGCCGCCTGCAGGGTGTATACTGAAGCAGGAAAAACCAAGGGGGAGGAAAGAAACAATGAAGGATTCATTCAGCATCGTGCTGATCGGCCTGGGCAACCGGGGCAAGGACGCCTATCTGCCGGAACTTTTGAAATTCGGCGATAAGGTGCGCGTCGCCGCCATCGCCGAGCCGGTGGACGAAAAGAGAAACGAAGTGGCAAAGCTGCTGGGCCTTGCGCCGGAGCAGTGCTTCAGAACGGGGGAGGAGCTGCTGGCCGGGCCCCGGCTGGCGGACGCCGCGGTCATTGCCACCATGGACCGCCAGCATGTGCCTCAGGCCGTGCCCGCGCTGGAAAAGGGCTATGACCTGCTGCTGGAAAAACCGGTGTCGCCCTCGCCGGAGGAATGCCGGCAGCTGGCCCGTGTCGCCCGCGAGACCGGGCGGCGTGTGGTGATCTGCCATGTGCTGCGCTACACTCCCTTTTATAAAAAGGTGAAGGAGCTGCTGGACGGCGGTGCGGTGGGGCAGGTGATGACCATTCAGGCCATCGAGAACGTGGGCTACTGGCATCAGGCCCACAGCTTTGTGCGGGGCAACTGGCGCCGCACCGGCGAGAGCAGCCCCATGCTGCTGCAAAAATGCTGCCACGATCTGGACCTCTACCTCTGGCTGGCCAACAAGAGCGCCAGGCGGGTGAGCTCCTTCGGCTCCAACTCCTTCTTCAACGCCGCCCATGCTCCGGCAGGCGCGGCGGCCCGGTGCCTGGACGGCTGCGCCGCCAAGGCGGACTGCCCCTTCGACGCGGAGAAAATTTACCTCACCAATGCCGCCACCGGCATCGACGCGGGCAACGACGGCTGGCCCTGCGAGGTGCTGGCCGCCCATCCCACCCACGAGTCGGTGCTCCAGGCTATCCGCACCGGCCCCTACGGCCGCTGCGTGTTTGCCTGCGACAACGACGTGGTGGACCACCAGGTGGTGAACGTGGAGATGGCCGACGGCAGCACCTTCGGCTTCACCATGACCGGCTTCACCGAGCACAACACCCGCCTGGCGAAGTTCATGGGCACCGAGGGAGAGCTCACCGCCGACCTGCTGGCCGGCAAGATCGCTCTTCGGCGGTTCGGTCTGCCGGAGGAGACCTTCTCCGTGGATGCGGCGGAAGGCCACAGCGGCGGAGACGCCGGCCTTGTGCGGGCCTTTGTGGAGCTGATGCTGGGCGGCGAACCCGGCCCCGGCCTCACCAGCCTGGACGTCTCGCTGGAAAGCCACGCCATTGCCTTTGCCGCCGAGAAAAGCCGCCTTTCGGGCGGCGCGGCGGTGGAGCTGTGAGATAAAACGCAAAAGGCGGCGGGCCGAAGGGCCCGCCGCCTTGTTGCACGTTTTTTACTTCTCGCCGAACAGGTTGAACCGGAACAGACGGCTCTCGTCCTCAGGGTCGGTGCACTCGAACTGAGCAGAGGCGATCTGGCCGCCCTTGATCAGGCTGGTGAAGCCCAGCATCTGGCACAGTTTGCTCTTCAGGTTCAGCCGGTCGCCCTCGGGGGTGACCATGTAGACATCGCCCTTGCAGGAGGCCAGGACCTCGCTGAAAGCGCTCACGTCAAAATTGTTCACATTGATGCGATCCATAGTAAATGACCTCTCTTTCTCATTTGTGTGGGGCCCGTGGCCCCGCGGCCGCTCCGGCCGCTCCCATACTTCCCCGGAAAGCGGCGCTCCCGCCAGCTTTCCTCGCCCATACTATAGCACAGCCTTTGGTTAAATGCAACAATTAAATGAGGAAAATTTTGTAGAAATGACCAAAGAAGTTGCACGATTGGCGGGCCACCCAAAAACAGCGGAAAAGAGAGGGTAAAATTTGTGCCGCAGGGCGGCAAAAGGGGGGCAAAACGCCTTGAAAAAAGGGGGCTTTTTGCCTATAATGGATACTGCGGAACGTTGTGCAAACAATCACAATATAGCCTGCAGTACGAAGAGCAAAGGAGAGAACGAACATGACCTATTCGCATGAAGTAGAGCGTATGTGTCCTCTGACCAAAGGGCCTCATCACGGCCCCGCCCCCATCCCCGAGGAGGGCAACTGGGTCAAGGCCTATGAGATCAAGGACATTTCCGGTCTGACCCACGGTGTGGGCTGGTGCGCCCCCCAGCAGGGTACCTGCAAGCTGACCCTGAACGTGAAGCAGGGCGTCATCGAGGAGGCTCTGGTGGAGACCATCGGCTGCTCCGGCATGACCCACTCTGCCGCCATGGCCGGCGAGATCCTGCCCGGCAAGACCATTCTGGAGGCTCTGAACACCGACCTGGTGTGCGACGCCATCAACGTGGCCATGCGTGAGCTGTTCCTGCAGATCGTCTACGACCGCAGCCAGACCGCGTTCAGCGAGGATGGCCTGCCCATCGGCGCCGGCCTGGAGGACCTGGGCAAGGGCCTGCGCAGCATGACCGGCACCATCTTCTCCACCAAGGCCAAGGGCGTTCGCTATCTGGAGCTCACCGAGGGCTACATCCTGAAGCTGGCTCTGGACGAGAACAACGAGGTCACCGGTTACCAGTTCGTGCGTCTGGGCAAGATGCTGGAGGCGATCCGCCACGGCGAGGACCCCAAGACCGCTTACGAGAAGAACATCGGCACCTACGGCCGGTTCGATGGCGCTGCGAAGTACATCGACCCGCGGGAAGAGTAAGAGGGGAGGAGTTACACAATGGCTACTTTTGAATCTATGGACCGCCGCATGCCCAAGATCGAGGCGTGCCTGAAGGCCAACGGGCTGGAGAGCCTGGACGCCTGCCGTGAGATGCTCCTCGCCAAGGGCATCGACTGCGACGCCATCGTCAAGGGCGTGCAGCCCATCTGCTTTGAGAACGCTGTCTGGGCCTACACCCTGGGCACCGCCATCGCTGTGAAGCGCGGCCTGAAGAACGCCGCCGACTGCGCCGCCGCCATCGGCGAGGGCCTGGAGGCCTTCACCATCCCCGGCTCCGTGGCCGAGCAGCGCCAGGTGGGCCTGGGCCACGGCAACCTGGGCGCCATGCTGCTGCGCGATGAGACCAAGTGCTTCGCCTTCCTGGCCGGCCACGAGTCCTTCGCCGCCGCCGAGGGCGCCATCGGCATCGCCCGCACCGCCAACAAGGCCCGCAAGACCCCGCTGCGCGTCATCCTGAACGGCCTGGGCAAGGACGCTGCCTATATCATCAGCCGCATCAACGGCTTCACCTACGTTGAGACCGACTACGACTTCAAGACCGGCGAGCTGAAGGTCGTTCGCGAGAAGGCTTTCTCCGACGGCGAGCGCGCCGCCGTGAAGTGCTACGGTGCCAACGACGTACTGGAGGGCGTTGCCATCATGAAGAAGGAGGCCGTTGAGGTCTCCATCACCGGCAACTCCACCAACCCCACCCGCTTCCAGCATCTGGTTGCCGGCACCTACAAGAAGTGGGCCATGGAGAACGGCAAGAAGTACTTCTCCGTCGCTTCCGGCGGCGGCACCGGCCGTACCCTGCACCCCGACAACGTGGCCGCCGGTCCTGCCAGCTACGGCCTGACCGACTCCATGGGCCGTATGCACGGCGACGCTCAGTTCGCCGGCTCCAGCTCCGTGCCTGCCCACGTTGAGATGATGGGCCTGATCGGCATGGGCAACAACCCCATGGTGGGCGCCACCGTGGCCTGCGCCGTGGCTGCCAGCCAGGTGTGAGCCTCGCGCTTCATCGCTGAATAACGGCAAAAGCCGGCATGACCTTCGGGCCATGCCGGCTTTTTCTGTGCCCGGCCGTCACTCGGCGCGGATGACATTCGCCGGGCAGTTCCCGGCGGCTTCGCGGGCGGCTTCCTCGTCGGAGGGGCCGGGCTGTGCGGTCACACAGGCCAGACCCTCGGCGTTCATCTCGAACACCGCCGGGCAGGTGGAGGCGCACAGGCCGCAGCCGATGCAGCCGGGCTCGATTGAAACTTGCATGGTCCATCTCTCCTTGCTTTTTTGGCGGAGCCGGGCGGCCCCGCACCGGGAGTATGGGCGGCGGACCCGCCGCTGATTCACCCGCCCTTTGTTTTGCCGCCGGTTTGTGGTACAATAGAAAAAAGCGCCGAAAGGGGCGGTGTGCCGTGTATGAAATGGCCCAGATGCAGTTGACGGTGTATGACTTCGTGCAGCCCTTCGGGGGCGCGCTGGACGAAGAAAACCGCTGGGTCCGCCTTGCAAAAAAGATCGACTGGCTGAAGCTGGAAAAGCAGTATGCCGTCCACTTCGGCAAAGGCGGCGCGGTGGCCCTGCCCCTGCGCATGGCCTTCGGCAGCCTGGTCATCCGGGCGGCGCTGGGGCTCTCCGACCGGCAAACGGTGGAGCTCATCCGGGAGAACCCCTATCTGCAATACTTCATCGGCCTTCCCGCCTTCAGCGGCGAAGCGCCTTTCTCCGCCCGCAGCATGGCCGCCTTCCGGCGGCGCATCCCCCAGAGTCAGGTGACGAAGGCGGTGCGGATGTTCAAAAAGATCTCCCGGGAGTGACCTTCCGGGCGGTCGCAGCATATCCTGAGCAAAGGGGGCGGGTGCGATGCCGCCAGAAAAACATGTGTTCCGTGCCGGCGACTCGCCCGGCCAGGGCTCCATGCATCAACAGGGCGGCAAGACCGTCTTTCGGGCCGACGGGGGCAAAAGCGAAAAACGGGCCAGAAAAGAACCGGCCCCGGAAAAAGCGCCCGCGCCGCACCGGGAGCCCGCGCCCCGCGCGCCGAAGCCCCGGCCTGCCAAACCGCAGAAAGCGCCGGCCCCGGCCAGGGCGGCCTCGCCCTGGCCCGCCCGCCGGCGCAAAAACCGCGCCCCGCTCATCGTGCTGGGCAGCCTGCTGGCGCTCCTGGTGGTCTGCCTTGCGGGCTGGGCGCTGGATGTGCCCGGCCGGCTGGCGGGGCTGACGCTGCCCGGCGGTTCGTCCTCTTCTGCCACCGTGCAGGAAGGGAAGGACTGGCCCGCCATGGTGGGGGACCGGCTGGTGAGCGAAAAGCCGGAAAAAGTGGTGAGCCTCTCGCCCATGGTCACCGAGGCGCTGCTGAGTCTGCCGGGGCACGAGGCCCTCTGCGCCGTCACCGAATACTGCGACACCCGCTCCACCGGCCTTGCCACCGTGGGCACGCCGCTGCTGCCCCGCACCGAGGACATCATCGCCCTGGCGCCGGACTACGTCCTTTGCCAGACGCCCCTGGCCGGCCCGGTGCAGACCGAGCTGGAGCAGGCGGGGGTGGAGGTCATCCAGCTGGACACCCCGGCCGACCTTGCCGGCCTGCGGGAATTCTACGGCCAGCTGGGCGCGCTGCTGGGCGGCAACGAGACCGGCCGCGCATTGGGCTATGGCGTCATTGACCGGCTGGAGAGCACCCTCGCCGCCTACAACGCAGCCCTGCCGGACAAAGCCTCCGCGCTGCTGCTGCCGGATCTGACCGGTCTTGCCGCCACCGCGGACACCGCCGAGTGGACGCTGCTGGGCCAGGTGTTCCGCCATCCGCTGCCCGACGCCGCCGACTGGCTGGCGGGAGCCGAGTGCCTCACCGACGAGGACGCGGAGAACGACCTGGACCAGATCCGCGCTGCCGACCCGGACGTGCTGCTGGTGGCAAACACCGTCTCCCCCGAGGACCTTTCCGCCGCGCTGGGCGATCTGCGGGCGGTGCAGAACGGCGCGGTGGTCTATGTGGACCTGCGCCTCACCGAGACTCTCTCGCCCCGGCTGGTGTTCGCCATCGCGGACGCCGCCGCCCTGGCCTACCCGGAGTTTGCGCCTGCCTCTTGACTTTTGGGCCGGCCGGGTGTAAGATAAGAGTACAAACAGGAATTGTTCCTACAAACTGCGACAAATTCAACAAAATAAATCGGAGGTAATGATCATGCAACTGAAGGGTTCCAAGACCGAAGCCAACCTGATGGCCGCTTACGCCGGCGAGAGCCAGGCCTACACCAAGTATGGCTACTATTCCTCCAAGGCCAAGAAGGAAGGCTACAATGAGCTGGCGGCTGTGTTTGCCGAGACCGCCGGCAACGAGAAGGAGCACGCCAAGATCTGGTTCAAGCTGCTGCACGACGGCATGCCCGACACCCTGACCAACCTGGAGGACGCCGCCAACGGCGAGAACTACGAGTGGACCGACATGTACGCCGGTTTTGCCGCCACCGCCGAGGAGGAGGGCTTTGACCACATTGCCCAGCTGTTCCGCATGGTGGGCGCCATCGAGAAGGAGCACGAGCAGCGCTACCGCGAGGTGAAGAAGCTGCTGGAGGAGGGCCGTCTGTTCGCCCGCGAGACCGAGCAGGTGTGGATCTGCACCAACTGCGGCCACATCCACATCGGCACCCATGCTCCCGAGAAGTGCCCTGTGTGCGACCATCCCCAGGCTTACTTCGTGCTGCGCGCCGAGAACCACTGAGCAGCCGGAAAATCGTGACCCCAGGCGGCCCCCGTCAGCGGACGGGGGCCGCTTTTCCGCTTTTCACGCGCCTTTTTTCAAAAAAATCGCCGGAAAATGGGGGTGGGGGGCCTTGCGGCAAGGCAGCCGCAAAGGGTATACTGTTGCGTGTTCGAAAAAAACCGGGGCAGAGCCCCCAAGAAAAGAAACGGAGACCCCTTTGATCCAACATGTATTGCTCCACGCGCTGGAGGACAGCGCGAAGATGCTTCCCTTTCTGTTCATTGCCTATCTGCTGATCGAGTTCATCGAGCGCCGTCAGGGCGAGCGCATCGAGCGGGCGCTGGCCGGCGGCGGACGGTGGGGCTTTGCGGTGGGCGCGCTGCTGGGCTGCGCGCCTCAGTGCGGCTTTTCCGCCATGGCGGCCAACTTCTACGGCAGCCGGGTCATCAGCCTGGGCGCGCTGATGGCGGTGTTCATCGCCACCAGCGACGAGGCGGTGCCGCTGCTGATGGCGGTGCCGGAGCGCTGGCCGGATCTGGCGGCGCTGCTGGCCTTCAAGGTGCTGCTGGGCGCGGCGGTGGGCGCGGCGCTGGATCTTGTGCTCCGGCGGCGTCTGCCCCGGGAGGTGCAGGGCGGCTACACCGGCCACGCCGACGAAGTGGACTGCCACGAGCACCACGAGGAAAAACAGAGCCTTGCGTGGGCGGCTGCCGTGCACACCGTGAACATCTTCCTGTGGGTGCTGGCGCTGAGCGTGGTCATCGGCCTTGTGATCGAGGGCGTGGGCGAGGAGAACTTCACCGCTTTCCTCACCGGATTGGGTCTGGCGCAGCCCCTCTTCGCGGCCCTGCTGGGCCTTGTGCCCAACTGCGCTTCCAGCGTGCTGCTCACCCAGCTGTATCTGTCCGGTTCCATCGGCTTTTCGGCAGTGACGGCGGGCCTTGCCGCCAACGCCGGCGTGGGCCTGCTGGTGCTTTTCCGGGCAAACCCCAGCCTCAAACAGAACCTCTTCATCACCGCCCTTCTCTGGGTGGTGGGCGCCGGCAGCGGCATGGTGCTGATGCTGCTGGGCTTTTGAAAAACCAAGAAAACGGCGGGACAATGTCCCGCCGTTTTCCCCGTTCTCCGGACGTAAAACTGCACAAAATTTGCACGATCAGCTTTTTGTGTTTTAGCGAATTGTGTACCGCGCCCGGGCGCTGTATAATCAAGTCAAGATAGAATTTTGGGCGAGCGAGCGCCCTTGAACGCGGAAAGGAGAAATCCCCCATGATCATCAAAAACGGACAGGTTTTTAATTCCAACGGCCGGTTCATCCCCGCCGACGTGGAGCTGGAGGGCGACCGCATCGTCAAGGTGGCCCCGGCGGGCACCCTGCACGGGGAGCAGGAGCTGGACGCCGCCGGCAAATACGTCACCCCCGGCTTTGTGGACATCCACATCCACGGCGCCGCCGGTTCCGACTTCTGCGACGGCATGGACGGCAGCGACAAATATGTGCGCGCCATGCAGAAATATCTGGGCAGCCAGGGCGTGACCAGCTTTTTGGGCACCACCATGGCCTTCAGCGAAGAGATCCTGAACCGCATCTTTGACACCGCCCGGCCCATCTTCGGCCAGGAGGGCTACGGCGCGGTGCTGCGGGGCGTGAACATGGAAGGCCCCTTCTTCAACAAGGCCAAGAAGGGCGCTCAGGCGGAGGAGTACATCATCGACCCCGACTGGGAGATGTTCCAGCGTCTGTGGGAGCGCAGCGGCCATAACATCCGCCTGGTGGACGTGGCCCCCGAGCTGCCCGGCGCGCTGGAGTTCGCCCAGAAGGCCAGCAAGCTGTGCACCGTTTCCACCGCCCACACCTGCGCCACCTATGAGGAGGCCGCCGCGGCTTTCGCCAACGGCTTCACCCACACCACCCATCTGTTCAACGCCATGCCCGCCTTCACCCATCGGGCTCCCGGCGTGGTGGGCGCAGCCAGCGACTATGCCGAGCATGTGGAGATGATCTGCGACGGCATCCATCTGAACCCCTCTGTGGTGCGTGCGGTGTTCAACATGTTCGGGCCGGACCGTGTGTGCATCATCAGCGACGCCATGCAGGCCTGCGGCATGCCCAACGGCGAATACAGCCTGGGCGGCCAGAAGGTGTTTATGACCGACGGCCTGGCCACCCTGGCCGACGGCACCATCGCCGGCAGCGCCACCTGCCAGGCCGAGGGCTTCCGCCGCGCCGTGAAGTTCGGCGTGCCGCTGGAGACTGCCCTCAAGGCCGCCACCATCAACCCGGCCAAGGCCGCGGGCCTCTACGATGAGGTGGGCAGCATCGCCGTGGGCAAGCGTGCGGACGTGCTGGTTCTGGGCGCCGACCTGCACCCCGAGCACATCTTCATCGGCGGCAAAGAGCTGTGAGGAAGAACCCATGACCACCTTCCTGTGCTACGATAAGTGCTCCACCTGCCAGAAAGCGCAAAAATGGCTGGACGAGCGGGGCGCGGCGTATACCGCCCGCCCCATCAAGGAGCAGAACCCCACCGCCGCCGAACTGGAGGGCTGGCTGGCTGAAAGCGGCCTGCCGGTCAAACGGTTCGTGAACACCAGCGGCCTGCTCTACAAATCCATGGGCCTCAAGGACAAGCTGCCCGCCATGAGCGACAGCGAGGTCTGTGCCCTGCTTGCCACCGACGGCATGCTGGTCAAGCGCCCGGTGCTCATCACCGACAAGGGCGTTTGCCCGGGTTTCAAGCCCGAAGAGTGGGAAAAACTGTTGTAAACAAAAAATCCGGGCCGCACGTTCCGTCGTGCGGCCCGGATTTTTTAACTTCAGAAGGGCAGAAGGGGAAAAAGCCGCTCCACCACAAACACCGTGACGCAGGCGCAGGCGGCCACCGTGACCAGCCCTTTGCCGGCCAGCGCCACGCCCACAGCCACCACCAGCGCCGCCGCGGCGCTCACCGGGCTCTCGGTGGCCGAGAGGATGGCGGGAAAGGTCATGGCCGAAAGGCAGGCATAGGGCACATAGTACAAAAAGGACTGCAGCCGCCGGCTGCGGATCTTTTTCTGCAAAAGGGTCAGAGGCAGCATGCGGATGAGGTAGGTCACGCCCGCCATCACCAGAAGATACCAGAACAGGCTCATTGTGCCGCCTCCTTTTCCTCATCGGCCTCGGGCGAAACGTCCATGGGGAACAACCAGGCCCCCAGCGCCGCCGCGGCCAGCGTGCTGATGACGATGGCAAAGCCGCTGCCCACCGCCTCGGACAGAGGCGTCCAGGCGAAAATGCAGCTCACGATGACCGC
>DXBV01000108.1 GCA_019116345.1 Candidatus Allofournierella merdipullorum
TGTTCAGAGGCAAATTAAAATGTCACAAAAGCACAGCTAATTTGTCATAAAGAAAAAAGGGGACATATAAAGAGTAACGTTGGATTGAATCTGACGTTGCTCTTTATTTTTTTGCGAAAAAACGAGGGACAAAAAGGGTCAAAATGGCTCCTATACCTCGCTTGCAAGGACCCCGCAGGGAGGCGGCAAAGAGCTAATAGGAGAGGAATGGCGCCATGCAGCAAGGTTTCCAGAACAGCAAACAAGCGAGCCAGATGTTGCAGTTTAGCTGCCCACGGTGGGCGCAGCTGCCCGGAATCGAGCTGTACATGGACCAGGTGACAGGGTATCTGAATGAAGTCTTCGCCCCGTTGTGCCCGCCCGGAGAGGAAAAAATCCTCACGAAGGCAATGGTGAACAACTATGTGAAGCAAAAGGTGATGGCACCACCGACCAAGAAGAAGTATGGACGTGCTCATGTGGCCCAATTACTGGCCATATGCGCCCTCAAACAGGTCTTGAGTATCCAGGAAGTGGCGCAGCTAATCCGCATTCAGACGCAAATCTGCGAGGTCCAGAGGGCCTATGATTACTTCTGTGGCCAGCTGGAAGAGGCTCTAAAGCAAACAGTCCAGGGCAAATTGGAGAATTCGGGAGCGAGCGAGGAACAGCTGCTGGTCATCCACGCCACCCGAGCCTATGCAAGCAAAGTCTATCTGCAAAAGCTGCTGGAATTCGAGAATACAAAGGCTTTATGACCTCCGCAAACCCCTCGAATCATCCCAAAACAGGGGATTGGCCCCTTCATCATTTCCGAAAAAATCCAACGTCTCCGCAGGAGCGAAAGAGGCCCCAAGCAGAGTCAAGCAGATACTGCAAGGCTCTTGAAAAGGCCCGATTGGCCCCCATTCGGAGCCTTGTGGCGCTCACGTAGTCCCTCTACAGCGCCTCAAATTCTCTCGTTCCCCTCTTCAATTTGACAAATTAGAGGTATCAACGTGACAAATAAGTTTACCAAGGAATAGATGCTGTCGGTTAAACACGACACATCGCAAAAATTTTTCTACATCGCTGGACAACTTTTCCGGGCATACCGGCGTACAATGGTGGAACAGTACCACCAGGGGGCGACCAGCGATGGAAAGCAGCGGTTCTTATTGGAAAGAGTTTGAAACGACCGGCGGCGTGCGGGAGTACCTGAACTACAAAAAGGCTCTGCGCACCGGGCAGCCCGGGCTGCCGCCGCCCGCGGGAGACGAACATGCAACTGGTGACGCCGGGCCTGGTGCTGCGGGAAGTGAAGGTGGGGGAGTCTGACCGGATCCTCACCATCCTCACACCCGAGCACGGCCTTATCTCCGCATCTGCCAAGGGAAGCCTGCGCCTGAAAAGCAAACTTTTCAGTGCCTGCGGGCTTTTTTGCTATTCCGAATTCACCCTGTTTGCGGGCAAGTCCATGTACATGGTGGACGACGCCCAGGTCAAACAGGTGTTTTTCGGCCTGCCCAAAAGCATCGAGGGCATGGCACTGGCCATGTATCTGGCCGAGATCGCCCAGGCCCTGCTGCCCAGCGGCGGCGAGGCGGCGGCCCAGCTGCGCCTGTTGCTCAACAGCCTCTACCTCATCAGCGAGCAGAAAAAGCCGCTGGCCCAGATCAAGGCCGTTTATGAACTGCGCTCGGTGTGCGAGGCGGGGTATATGCCCGCTCTTTTGTGCTGCAGGAGTTGCCAGAAATACGACGGCGGCGATTTTTACTTCGATGTCGGCGCGGGCGAGCTGCTTTGCGGCGACTGCGCCGAGGCCCAGGGCATCGTGCCCAATCTGGACGAGGGCGCGCTCGTCGCCCTGCGGCACATCGCGCTGGTGGAGGACAAAAAGGTGTTTTCCTTCACGCTTTCGCAAAAGAGCCTGGAAAAGCTGAGCCGCGTGACCGAGCGCTATGCCGCCGCGCGGCTGGACAAGCCCCTGAAAACGCTGGACTTCCTTCACTCCGTTCTGGAGTGAACTGACTTACATGGCGGGCGCAAAACGCCCTTTTGAGGAGAATCATGGATACGACCTATCGCAAAACACTGGAACTGGACAAAATTTTGGAAAAGGCGGCGGCGCTGGCCGTTTGCCCCGAGGCCCGCACTCTGCTTCTGGAGCAGCCGGCGGGCGAGACCCCCGACGAGGTGCGCTACGCCCTGAGCAAGACCGACGCCATCGCCAGTCTGCTGCTGAAAAACGGCAGCCCCCGCTTTGGGGGCGTGACCGGCGTGGACAAGGTGGTGAGCCGCGCAGTCAAGGGCGGCGTGCTCTCCATGGCCGAGCTGCTGGAGGTGGCGGGCGCGCTGCGCAACTTCCAGAACCTGGTGGCCTGGTACGGCCTTACCGAGCACGACATGCTGCCGGTGGACGATTTGTTCTACGCCCTCAGCCCCCAGCCCGGTCTGGAAAAGCAGATCAGCTCTGCCATCCTCTCGCCGGAGGAAATGGCCGACACCGCCAGCAACACCCTGTTTGAGGTGCGCCGCAAGATACAGGCCACCGAGAACTCCATCCGGGACAAGCTGGACGCCATCATCAAAAACAGCACCACCAACAAGTTCTTGCAGGACGCGGTGGTCTCCATCCGCAACGGCCGCTTCGTGGTGCCGGTGCGCTCGGAGTACCGGGGCGAAGTGGGCGGCGTCATCCACGATGTGTCCAGCAGCGGCGCCACCGTGTTCGTGGAACCCACCGCCGTGGTGGAAGCCAACGCCAAGATCATGCAGCTGCGCAGCCAGGAGAAGGCGGAAATCGAGCGCATCCTCATCGCCTTCACCGAGCAGGTGGCCTCCATTGAGCCGATGTTCAACTTCAGCTACAAGGCCATGCTGGACATCGACGTGCTGCTGGCCAAGGCCCATCTGGCGCTGGAACAAAAAGCCTGGATGCCCCAGGTGGCGGACGATGTGCATTTCGATTTAAAAAAAGCCCGCCACCCCCTCATCGACCCCGACAAGGTGGTGCCCATCGACGTGGCGTTGGGCGAAAATTACGACACGCTGGTCATCACCGGCCCCAACACCGGCGGTAAGACCGTCACCCTGAAAACCGCCGGCCTGCTCTGCGCCATGGCCCAGCACGGCCTGCTTATCCCCGCCCACGAGCACAGCACCGTCTGTGTGTTCACCGATTATCTGGTGGACATTGGTGACGAGCAGAGCATTGAGCAGAGTTTGTCCACTTTCTCCGGCCATATGAAAAAAATCACCGGCATTCTGGACAATGCCTTCAAGGGCAGCCTTGTGCTGCTGGACGAGCTGGGCGCCGGAACCGACCCCGCCGAGGGCGCGGCGCTGGCGGTGAGCATCATTGAACAGCTGCGCATCCAGGGCGCGCTGGTCATGGCCACCACCCACTATTCCGAGCTGAAGGTGTTCGCACTGGAGACGGCGGGCGTGGTGAATGCCAGCTGCGAGTTTGACGTGGAGAGCCTGCGCCCCACCTATAAGCTCAGCGTGGGCGTGCCGGGCAAGTCCAACGCCTTCCTCATCAGTGAAAAGCTGGGCCTGCCCGCCCGGGTCATCCAGCGGGCCCAGACCCACCTTGCCAGCGACGATAAGCGGCTGGACGATGTGCTGGCCCAGCTGGACGATTTGAAACTGCAGCTGAAAGAGAGCCAGAACGAGGCGGAAAAGGCCAAAGCCGAAGCGGAGAAAATGCTGGAAAAGGCCCGGGAGAAGTGCGACGCGCTGGTGCGCCAGGGCGAGACCGAGCTGGAAGCCGCCCGCCTCAAAGCAAGGCAGATGACCCAGCAGGTGCAGGCCGAGGCCTACGCCCTCACCGACGAGCTGCACAAACTGCAAAAGGACGATAAGCAGTCCGCCGCCCAGCGGGCCGCCCGCGCCAGGGAGATCGCCCGCAAGGATGCCGAGCGCCTGTTCACCAAGAGCGACGTGGCCCACAACCCCGTGCGCCAGTTCGTGCCGCTGAAGGAGGTGCGCGTGGGTCAGGAGGTGGTCATCGCCGAGTATGACCAGGCGGCCATCGTCACCGCTCTGCCGGATCGGAACGGCATGGTGGAGGTGCGCGCCGGCATCATCAAGACCAAAGTGCCCCTTTCCGGGCTCAAAGCGCCGGACAAGCTGCAGAAGCCCCAGAAGAAGGGCGGCCGCACCGCGCCCGCGCCCCGCAGCACCACCGTGCAGCGGGTGGAGCGCGCCGCCAGCATGGAGATCAACCTGCTGGGCATGACCGTGGAGGAGGCCCTCATGGAGACCGACCAGTTCATCGACCACGCGGTGATGAACGGCCAGACCATGATCTACCTCATCCACGGCAAGGGCACCGGCGCGCTGCGCAATGCCATCCATCAGCACCTGCGGGGCCACAAAAACGTCAAGAGTTTCCGCCTTGGCCGCTACGGCGAGGGCGAGGCCGGCGTGACCGTGGTGGAACTGAAATAATAAGCAAATGAGAAGCCCCCGGCGCAAAGCGCCGGGGGCTTTCTGTTTGTTTTATAATTTGCCTTTGATGCGGCCCAAAGCATTCTTTTCCAGGCGGCTCACCTGGGCCTGGCTGATGCCTATTTCCTTTGCCACCTCCACCTGGGTCTTGCCCGAAAGGTAGCGCAGCGCCATGATTTTTTTCTCCCGCTCGCTCAATGCCTGCACCGTGTCCTTGAACATGATGCCGCTGATCCAGCTGTCCTCGCCGCCGCCGTCCCCCAGCTGGTCCATCACATAGATGGTGTCGCCCTCGTCGCTGTACACCGGCTCGTACAGGCTTACCGGGTCCACCACGCTCTCCAGCGCCAGGGTCACGGTGGCTGTGGGCAGCTGCACCTGCCGGGCTATTTCGTCCATGTGTGGTTCCCGGTTCAGCTCCTTTTGCAGCTGCTCCTTGGCCTGCATGGCCCGGTAGGCGATGTCCCGCACCGAACGGGATACCCGCACGGCGTTGTTGTCCCGCAGAAAGCGGCGTATCTCGCCCACGATCATGGGCACCCCATAGGTGGAAAACCGCACGTTCAGGTCCGGGTCAAAGTGATCGATGGCCTTGATGAGCCCGATGCACCCCACCTGAAACAGATCGTCCATGCTCTCGCCCCGGCCCACGAATTTTTGCACCACGCTCAGCACCAGACGCAGATTCCCCTGGATCATCCGCTGCCGCGCCTCCTGGTCGCCCGCGCGGGCCGCCCGCAGCAGGGCGGTCTTTTCCTTTTCGGTGAGCACCGGAAGTTTTGCGGTGTTCACGCCGCAGATCTCGACCTTGCCGTAATACAAAGATGGTCACGCTCCCCCCATGGCATGCCAGAAGTATGGCCTGCCGCCGCGCCGGGCAAACAGCCCGCCAGCTGGTAAAAGCTGGCCGCACATATGGGGACGGCGCGCATACAGTGGGGAAGAGAGGGAGTGATCTTGTATGGAGGTTCGTATCCTGGCAGCGCTGGCTCTGGGCGGCGTGCTGCTGGCGTCGGTGCTGATCACGGTGATCGCGGCGCTGCTGTATTCCCGCCGCACGGGAACGTACGAATACGCCCGGCCGGACTTCGGGCGCCGGGCGGGGTTCCGGGCCCGCAGCCTGCCCGAAAGCGACATCGTCCGGCTGGAACGCATCTTCCTGCTGGGGGGCGCGGTGGCTCAGCTGGAATACAACGTTGAGCCTCAGTGGAAACTGATCCTGCGGGTGGGCCGGGCGGGGGCCGATCTGCGGGAGGGGGACTTTGAGCAGATCTTCCGGGAGCAGGTGACCCTGTATCATCGGGACACCCGGGTGAACATCAGCCAGAATGAGGGCGGCGCGGCGATGCTGCGCTGGACGAAAAACGGCTTTGATTATCTGCTGGTCCTGCCGGACAGTGAGATGGGCCTGCGGGGCGGTATGATGCCGCTGTTCGTGCAGGGGACTGAAATGGTGGAGAGCAAAACGGCCTGAGAAAAAGAAGCAGGGTCTCCGCCGCGCGAACAAGCGCAGCGGGGACCCTGCTCTTTTCGTTTCAGCACATCTTTTCCAGTTCCCGGCGCAGCCGGGCGATGATGCGCTTTTCCAACCGGGAGATGTAGCTTTGGGAGATGCCGATCTCGTCGGCCACCTCTTTCTGGGTATGCTCCACGCCGTCCAGAAGGCCGAAGCGCATCTGCATGATCTGCTTTTCCCGGGGTGCCAGCCGGTCCACCGCCTCCAGCAGCATGTCCTTTTCCGCGTCCTGCTCCAGCTGGGCGCTGATCTGGTTCTGGTCGGTGCCCAGCACGTCGGACAGCAGCAGTTCATTGCCCTCGCCGTCGGTGTTCAGCGGTTCGTCGATGCTGGTCTCCTGGCGGCGGTTGCTGCTCTTGCGCAGGAACATCAAAATCTCGTTTTCAATGCAGCGGCTGGCGTAGGTGGCCAGCTTGATGTTTTTCGCGGGCACAAAGGTGTTCACCGCCTTGATGAGCCCGATGGTACCGATGGAGATGATGTCCTCCACGGCAATGCCGCTGCTCTCAAATTTGCGGGCGATGTACACCACCAGCCGCAGGTTGTGGGTGATGAGGATGTCCCGGCAGCTCTGGCGGCCTTCTTCCAGCCCCTGAAACACCAGCTTTTCTTCCTCGGGGGTCAGGGGCGGCGGCAGCGCCTCCGGCCCGCCGATGTAATAGATGCCGCCGGGCAGCCGCAGCCATGCCAGCAGCCGGCGCAGCCCGGCCGTAAGGCGGCGGAAAAGATTTAAGTGCATGTGCTGGACCTCCTTTCGGTCTCGTCCATGAGAAATTCCCGGCCAAACAGCGCCTGGAACTGCCCGTCCTGTAAAGGCTCGGCGGTGAATACCGCCGTTACGTTTCGAATGCTGAGGGCGTGCTCCGGCCCCGTCAGGCGGGCCTCGTCGACGTTCAGACCCGGCAGCACGGCGGTGCCCAGCGCCCCGGTGCAGGGTACCAGATGCAGCTTTACGCCCCGGGGCGGCAGCGGGCTCTCTCCGGAAAAATACCCCCGGAGAAAATCGTTCACTTCGCCCGGCAGCTGATGTTCCACTCCCGGCCAGCTTATAAGAAGAGTCTGGCGGCCGCCCACAGGGTCCCGCAGGAAAAAGCCGGTGTCGTAGTAAGCCTGCATCCGCACCGTGTGCCCGGCAAGGCGCAGTTCCAGCTGCCAGGGTTCCTGGCCGGCGGGCGGGCCGAATACCAGCAGCACCAGCCGTACCGCCAGATACACCGCCAGCACCGAGAGCACCAGCGTTACCGGCGACAGATCAACATACACCGTGAGATTGTGCACCCGCACGCCGTTCATCCCGCCCCGCTGCAGCCCCAGCAGCGCCAGGCCCGCAAGGCCCAGATTGAGGGCAAAAAACCACGCCCCCGCCCGCAGGAAGGGTCGTGGCCCGTGCCAGCCGAAGGCGGCCAGTGTGACCAGCGCGGCGCTGGCCAGCTTGTAACAAAAGCCCAGCGGCGCAGGCAGGGCGGGCGCAAGAAGGATCAGCGTGCTGGCCGCTGCCACGCCAGCCCCCGCCAGCGCACGCAGAGCGGGGCAGGACGCACCCGCCAGCCGGCCTGCCGCCCGCAAAAGAAAATACCCTGCGATGAAATTCGTCACCAGCAGGATATCCAGATAGACAACCACCTTCACGGCCCCACCTCCCGGCTACCAGTGTAGCGCGAGGAAGTGGAAAAGACTGTCAAAAGCTGGGTGCGGCGCCGGCCGACAGCCGGAACAAAAAATCCCCCGTGCGGTCAGCACGGGGGAGAAAACGCTGTTACCAGAGCAGGTGCTCTTTGATGGGGATGCCGCAGGCGTTCAGCGCCCGCAGGAAGGACGCGCCGCCCTTGTAGTGGATGCCGGTGATGCCCAGGTCGTAGGCGGCGGTGGTGTTCAGCTTGTTGTCGTCCACAAAGATGGTCTCGCCGCAGACAAGGTTGTAGCGCTCGATCAGCAGCTGGAAGATGCGGGGATCGGGCTTGTTGGTGCCCGCCTCGCAGGAGGCAACGCCGCCCTCAAACAGCGGCCAGAAATCCCGCTGCTGCATCTCCTCGTAAACGTCCCAGGGGATGTTGGAGAGGTAATACAGCGAAAAGCCCATCTTTTTCAGCCGCTTCATCACGTCCACCGTCCGGCGGCGGGTCTTGAGCATACGATACCAGTCGTCCAGCACGCTCTGCACCTCAAAGGCGCAGCCCGCCTCGGCGGCTTTCTGGAGCATGGCGGCATTGCCGGCTTCCCGGTCCAGTTCGCCGGCGTCCAACTGACGCCACTCCACGCTGCCAAAGGTGATGTCGAACACCTTGGACTCCACAGTCTCGTCGTAAAAGCGGTCCAGCAGGAAATCGTGGGGCGCAAAGTCCACCACAACGCCGCCCAGATCGAACACGATGTTTTTATACATGGGGCATATCCTCCCGAGGAATTTGACAAGTTTCATTCATTATACACTATTTTGTGCTAAAATACAAAACCGGACACATATCTTTTCAACAGGGAAACTGTGGGCTGTTGCAATAGGACGGGGGCCAGCATCGTTTAGTATAGCGGAAGCATCCCGTCGAAACGGCCCGGAAAGGGGAGAACCATGACCCTGAGCGAGCTGTGCAGGAAGGATGTGATCCAGGTGCCGCTGGGGGCGAACCTCGGCCGGGTGGACGATCTTCGCTTCGATCCCCGGACCGCCGCCCTCGAGGGGCTCATCCTGTTGGGGCGGCCCCGGCTGTTCGGACTGCTGGGCCGGCAGGAGGATGTGTTTATCCCGTGGCAGGAGATCGAGACGGTGGGTGCGGACGTGATCCTTGTGCGCACGCAGCTGCCCTCCGGCGCGCCAAAACCCCGCGGCGGGTTCTGGACGCGGCTGCTGGAATGAGCCACGGCGGCAAAACTTTTTGGAGAGGAAGAAAGACTCTTGCAGACGTTGAAACAAAGAGCGCCCTGGCGGGCGAAACTTTCCATTTTCTGGTGGCTGCTGGCCCCCATCACGGCCACCGTCACCCTGTTGTGCACCGAGTGGATCCACCGGGGAGCTTTGAGCGAGTCCTTCTGGACCGACAATTTTCTGGCGCATTTCGGCAGCTTTGCCTGCAGCTGGCTGCTTATTTTGTGCACCTATCTGTTCCTGGCGAACCTGACCCGGCTGCCGGGGCTTGCGGTGCTGGTGTGCGGTGCGGGCGGGTGTATCCCTGCCACCGTGACCTACTTCAAACTGAAGCTGCGGGGCGAGCCGTTCTTCCCGTGGGACCTTTCCCAGGGCGCGGAGGCCGCCGACGTGGTGGGCAAAGCGGGCCTGGAACTGCAGACCTCCATGTGGGTCAGCGCCCTCATCCTGCTGGCGCTGACCGTTTTTGCCTGCCTTGTGCCCCGGCCGAACAAGGGCGCGCTGTGGCGGTTCATCCTCTCCTGGGCCGTGCCCGGCGCGGGCGGGCTCGCGTTGCTCTTTCTGGTCTTCCTCAGCCCCACCGGCTCCCGGCTGGTGGGCATCGTGCCGGATATGTGGATGCAGAACCGCTACTACCGCAACTACGGCGTCATTGCAGGATTTCTGACGAACATCCAGAATCTCGAGGTGGATGAGCCGGAAGGCTACAGCGAAGAGACTGTGAACGAGACGGTGGCGCAGGCCTACAGCCAAAACGTAGCCCCGGTGTTTGAGGGCAGCTACGCCGAGGAAGGCGACGGACAGGTCAAGCAGCCCAACATTATTTTTATCATGGACGAGTCTTTCTGGGACGTGCAGGAATTGGTGCAGTACGGCGTGGTCTTTGACCAGTCGGTCACGCCGAACCTCCACCGGCTGATGGAGACCTCCGCCTACGGCAAGGCTTACAGCCCCAGCTTTGGCGGCGGCACCTGCGACGTGGAGTTCGAGGCCCTCACCGGCTTCTCGGTGGAGTTCCTGCCCGCAGGCTGCAAGCCCTTCCAGCAGCATGTGACCCGGCCCATGTTCTCCATCGCCTCGTACTTAAAGGACCAGGGCTATGCTACCCAGGCCGTCCATTGCTATTATGCCAAGTTCTGGAGCCGTAACACCGCCTATCCGAACCTCGGCTTTGACGAGTTCATCTCGCTGGAGGATTTTGAAAATCCCGAAAGAAAGCGGGATACCGAGTGGTCCGGCGGCCTTGTGACCGACGCGGAAATGGCCCGGCGCATCATTCAGGAATACGAGGAACGGGACAAGGACAAGCCCCTGTTCATGCACGCCGTCACCATGCAGAACCACACCAGCTATAATAAGAACAACTATCCCGAGGAAGAGCTGGTGGGCATTCTCGAAGCGCCGGAGGGCATCAGCGAGAACACACTGGGTGCGCTTCAGGATTTTGCCACCGGTGTGCGGGAGGCGGACGCCATGCTGGGCACCCTCACCGACTATTTCAGCCAGGCGGACGAGCCCACCATTCTGGTGTTCTGGGGCGACCACTATAACCCCATCGGCAGCGGCTATGAAGTCTACACCGCCACCGGCTACGCCTCCGGAGCGGACAGCGAAAGCCCGGAACTGCATCAGATGCCCCTGCTCATCTGGAGCAACTACTGGGACGGCAAGGTGGATCTGGGCACTGTGGGCGCTTATCAGATCGCTCCCGTGCTGATGGAGCTCTACGGCCTGGAAGAGCCGCCCATGTTCCGTTATCTAGCAAACCAGCTTTCTTCCTACCGCAGCCGCACGCTGGGCGTGACCATCCTGCCCGACGGCACTGCCACCGAGGCCGACCTCACCGAAGAACAGGAGCAGTGGTTTCAGAACCACTGGCTGCTGCAGTACGATCTTATGTTCGGCGAAGAATACGCCCTGACCCGCCCGGCGGGCTGAACCACTTCCCATCAGCTCGCAAAAGCGATATAATAGCTGTAACTGCCAAAAGGGAAGGGGGCGCTTGTGCCATGGAGACAGACCGCAGCGAGGAACTTCTGCGCATGGAAGGCGTTGTGGAGCATGTGATCTTTGAGAACCGCGACACCGGATACGCGGTGTTCGAGGTCAACGCCGGCGGCGAGTTGCACGTGGTCACAGGCACCGTTGGCGAGGTGAACGCGGGGGAGAGCGTTACCCTTTACGGCCGGTTCGAGACCCATCCCGCCCATGGCCCGCAGTTCAAAGCGGAAAGTTGCGAAGCAAGCATGCCTCAGGACCTGGCGGCGACGCTGGCCTATCTTTCCAGCGGGGCGCTGCCCTACATCGGGCCCGCCACCGCGAAAAAGATCGTGGAGCGCTTCGGGGCCGACTGCCTGGAAGTGATCGCCAACGACCCTCTGCGCCTCACCGAGCTGCGGGGCATCACCCCCGAAAAGGCGAAAGCCATCTCCACCGAATTCAAGCGGATGTTCGGCGTGCGGGAGGCGGTGGCTTACCTGTCCCGCTTCGGCGTTTCACCTGTCCGGGCGGTGGAGGCCTACCGCCATTTCGGCCCGCAGACGGTGGAGGAGATCAACCGCAATCCCTATATCCTGTGCGGCGAGCCGCTGCACATGACCTTCCGCCAGGTGGACGCCATCGCCGCCGAACTGCAGCTGGACCCGGCGGGTTCGCTGCGGGTGTGGGCCGGGCTGCTCTACGCCCTGCGCCACAACGCCGGCAACGGCCACACCTGCCTGCCCCGGGAAAAGCTGGTGGAGGCCACCGCCCGCTTTCTGGGCGTGGAGCCGGAGCAGGTGGAATCGGAACTGGACCGCCAGCTGACCGAGGGGGAAGTGAAAAGCTATACCCGGCCCGACGGGGAGTTTATCTGCCTGCCGGACCTTTTGAGCGCCGAGACGGACATCGCGGCCCGGCTGTGGGAACTCAGCCGCCACCCGGTGCCGCTGCCGCCGGACGTGGACCGCAGCATCGAGATTTTGGAACGGGCGCAGGGCTTTGCCTATGCGCCGGAACAGCGTCTGGCCATCCGCACGGCCATGGGCAGCAGTGTGATGGTGCTCACCGGCGGGCCGGGCACCGGCAAGACCACCACCGTGAATGCCATCCTCTCGCTGCTGCAGAGCAGCGGCCAGCGGGTGGCTCTCTGCGCGCCCACGGGGCGCGCTGCCAAGCGCATGTCGGAGCTGACGGGGCAGAAGGCCCAGACCATTCACCGCCTGCTGGAGGTGGACTACGACCCCCAGAGCTGTCTTTTGCGCTTTATCCACAACGAAAAGAACCTGCTCAAGTGCGACGTGGTGGTGCTGGACGAGATGAGCATGGTGGACGTGAAGCTGTTCCAGAGCCTGCTGGCGGCGCTGCGCCACGGCTGCCGCATCATCATGGTGGGCGACGCCGACCAGCTGCCCAGCGTGGGGCCGGGCAACGTTCTGGGCGAGGTCATCCAGAGCGGCGTGGTGCCCACCGTGCGTTTGGAACACATCTTCCGCCAGTCCGCCCAGAGCCTCATCGTGGAGAACGCCCACCGCATCGTCCACGGCCAGCTTCCTCAGAGGGGCGGGCGGGACAGTGATTTCTTCTTTCTGCCCGCCGGCGGCATGGAGTGCCAGCAGCTGGTGTGCGATCTGGTGAGCCGGCGCCTGCCCGCAAGCTACGGCTTTGACCCGGTGCGGGACATCCAGGTGCTCTGCCCCACCAAAAAGGGGCCGGTGGGCACCGCCGCGCTGAATCCCCGGCTTCAACAACTTCTGAACCCTCCGGCAAGGGACAAGGCCGAACTGGAACTGGGCGGCCGGCTGTTCCGCCAGGGGGACAAGGTGATGCAGGTGCGCAACGATTACCTCATTCCTTATGAGCGGGACGGCGGCGAATCCGGCGTGGGCGCTTTCAACGGCGATATGGGCGTTATCCTTCAGGTGGATGCCCAGCAGCGCACCCTGCTGGTGCAGATGGAGGACCGAAAACTGACCTACGGGCCGGACACCATCCCCGAACTGGAAATTGCCTATGCCATCACCGTCCACAAAAGCCAGGGCACGGAATTCACGGCGGTGGTCATGCCGGTGAGCGACGTGCCCCGGCAGCTGTGCTACCGGAATCTGTTGTATACCGGAGTCACCCGGGCAAAGAAGCTTTGCGTTCTCACCGGCGGGATGCCGGTGCTGGGTGCCATGGTGGAGAATGTGCGCCAGAACATGCGCTACAGCTGCCTGTGCTCTCTGTTGAACGAGGGGGCCGCGCTGTGAGGCCGGCCCGTGTCCTTCGTGTGGCGGCGGTGCTGGCCTACCCCCGCCGCTGCCCGTTTTGCGACCGGGTGCTGGGCTGGCTGCCGGACTGCCCGGACTGTGTCGCCGAGCTTGCCAAGTTGCGGCGGGCGGTCCCACGGCTGCCTGCCACCGAGCACATTCTGCGGGATGTATCGGGAGCAGCCGCCGTCTGGCGTTATGACGGCTGTGTGCGCCGGGCGATCCTCCGGTTCAAAAACGGAGGCCGCGCCTGCTACGGTGAGACCTTGGGCGCGGAGATGGCGCGGGCGGTTTTCGGTTGTAATTACGTTGTCCGGCATGGTATAATAATTTTTAATGGCGCGCCGCCGCTGGCCCGCTTTGATCTGGTGGTGCCGGTGCCGGCTTCCGGCCATGCCCGGGGATACAACCCGCCGGAACTGCTGGCGCGGCCTCTGGCACAGGCTCTGAACGCACCGCTGCAGCCGCACGCGCTGCGCAAGTGCCGTGCCACCCATACCCAAAAGGGACTGAGCGCCGCCCAGCGCCTGCAAAACCTCAGCGGGGCGTTTCAGGTCCGGGACGCCCGCCTTGTGGAAGGCAGGCGCATCCTGCTGGTGGACGATGTGATCACCACCGGCGCCACCGTCAGCTGTTGCGCCGCAGCACTGATGAAAGCCGGCGCGCTGGAAGTGTTCGCTGTGACAGCAGCCAACACCGAACGATAATAAGAAAAACAGGAACGGGTATTTGTCGTTCTTATATAAAAGGCGTATCACAAAAGAAAGAGAAGTGTGAGTTATGGCGCAGTATGATATCGGCATCGACCTCGGTACCACGACCATCATCATTGCCATGGAAGGCAAAGGCGTGATTTTGAACCAGCCCAGCGTGGTGGCAGTGGACACCCGCAAGGACCAGGTCCTGGCGGTGGGCGACGATGCGCTGGCCATGGTGGGGCGTACCCCCAACTATATCCTTGCCACACGTCCGCTGAAGGACGGCGTGATCTCCAACCACACCCTCACGAAGGAGCTGATCTGCCGCTTCGTGAACAAGGTCTACGATTCCAAACTCATCAAGCCCCGGGTGGCAGTGTGCGTGCCCGCCGCCATCACCGGCATCGAGAGTGACGCCGTGGTGGAGGCCGTGGTGGCCGCCGGCGCCCGCCAGGTGTTCCTCATTGACGAGCCCATCGCCGCCGCGCTGGGCTGCGGCATCGACATCCTCAAGCCGGAAGGCCACATGGTGGTGGACATCGGCGGCGGCACCACCGACATCGCGGTCATCAGTCTGGGCGGCAAGGTGAAGTCCACCAGCGTGAAGATCGCGGGCAATACCTTTGACGACGAGATCCAGAAATACGCCCGCATCAAATTCAACGTGGCCATCGGCCTGCGCACGGCGGAGGAGCTGAAAAAGCAAGTTGCCTGCTGCCGCCCCTGCGATTTTACCGCCGAGCTGGAGGTGAAGGGACGCAGCCTGCTCACCGGGCTGCCCCAGCGCCTCACCGTCACCACGGAAGATTTGTATGAGGCGATCATGCCTCTGGCGGAACAGATCGCTGTTGCGGCACACCAGGTGCTGGAGCGTACCCCGCCGGAGCTGGCAGGCGATATCTATTCCGCGGGTGTTGTGCTCACCGGCGGCGGCGCCATGCTGAAAGGTCTGGACGAATACCTCGCCCAGCAGCTCAAGGTGAAGGTGCGGGTCGCGGACGATCCCATCAACTGTGTGGCCCTGGGCACTGCACGGTGCCTTGAGATCGGCGACCAGTTGGAGAGCGGTTTCGTGGACGCCACGCCCCGTTTGGGTCACAGATAAAGCTGATGCGCCCGTCTGCACGAAACGCTCCATGCAGGCGGGCGTTCCTTTTTGTTTTTTAAATTTGTACAAATGCTATTATTTTAACAAAACCCGGTTTCTGACCTTGAAACAGGGGCGGTTTTTCGATATAATGTAAAAGACGAAAATTGAGCTTTTGGAAAAGGGGGCCATCCAATGAATGCAGTTCTGCTTGCGGCGGGCGCCGCACAGGCCGCGGAACCGTCGGTGCTCGTGGTCGCGGGGATCGGCATGTCCCTGGTCTTTCTGGTGCTGATCCTGCTGACTTATATCATCGCCTTTCAAGGCAAGCTGTTCGACGCACTGAATGCCAAAAAACAGAAAGCGGCCTCGGAGGCGGCGGTAAAAAGCCAGCCGCAGCCGGTGCAGCTGCAGGAACCCATGGAGGCCCCGCCTGTTGTGGAAGATGGCATCAGTGAAGAGATTGTTGCGGTGATCGCGGCTGCTGTCGCGGCGGCCAGCGGCGGCAAGTATACGCTTCGCGCAGTCAAGCGCGCGGGCCGCAGCAGCTGGGGCGCCGCCGGCGTCAAGAGCGGCACGGAACCGTTTTAAGGGAGGGGTGGAACCATGAGTGCTTTTTTTGATACCCTTGTCAGCATCTGGGAAAACTCCGGCTTTATGGGCATCGCCGAGGACTGGCGCTACCTGCTCATGATCGTGGTGGCCTGCCTGCTGCTGTATCTCGCCATTGTGAAGGAATTCGAGCCTCTGCTGCTTCTTCCCATCGCGTTCGGCATGCTGATGGCCAACCTGCCCGGCAGCGGCATCATCCACATGCAATATTTCATCGCGCCCGAAGGGGCGGACCCCAGCCTTTACCCCATGTTCAGTGAGATCCTGCACAACGGCGGTCTGGCCGATATGCTGTATCTCGGCGTCAAGCTGGGCATCTATCCGCCGCTGATCTTCCTGGGCATCGGCACCATGACCGACTTCGGCCCCCTGATCTCCAACCCCAAGAGCCTGCTTCTGGGTGCGGCGGCCCAGCTGGGCATCTTCGCCACCTACTTCATGGCGAAGTTCGTGCACATTCCCTACAACTTCCTGGCGGAGCTGCTGGGCTTTGCGCCCATCGATCCGTTCACCGGTCCCGAGGCGGCGGCCATCGCCATCATCGGCGGCGCGGACGGCCCCACGGCTATCTACGTGACCAGTATTCTGGCGGCGGGCCTGCTGGGCTCCATCGCCGTGGCTGCCTACAGCTACATGGCGCTGGTGCCGGTCATTCAGCCGCCCATCATGAAGGTGCTCACCACCAAAAAGGAGCGCAGCATCGTGATGAAGCAGCTGCGCACTGTTTCCAAGACCGAGAAGATCATCTTCCCGATCATGTGCACCATCATCATCAGCCTCATCCTGCCTGACTCGGCCGTGCTGATCGGCATGCTTATGCTGGGCAACCTGATGAAGGAGTCCGGCGTTGTGGACCGCATCAACCGCACCGCGGGCAATGAGCTGATGAACATCATCACCATCTTCCTGGGCCTGTCTGTCGGCTGCACCACCAGCGCCAACACCTTCCTGAACGCCCGCACCGTGCTCATCATCGTGCTGGGCCTGCTGGCCTTCTCCTTCGGCACTGCCGGCGGCGTTCTGTTCGGCAAGCTGATGTGCTGGGCCACCCATGGCCAGGTGAACCCCCTGATCGGTTCCGCCGGTGTGTCCGCTGTCCCCATGGCGGCCCGTGTGTCCCAGAAGGTGGGCCAGGCCGAGAATCCCACCAACTTCCTGCTGATGCACGCCATGGGCCCCAACGTGGCCGGCGTGATCGGCAGCGCCGTGGCGGCCGGTATCCTTATCAACATCTTCAGCTGAAATTAAGCAGCCTCTGACCATTGAACTGAAAAGGCGCCCTTTCACCGCTTTCGGGCGGTGGAAGGGCGCCTTTGTTTTGCATACAAATAAAGCCCCGGCAAAACTGCCGGGGCAAGCTTGACTCAGCGGGTGTATTTCTTCACCACGTCCTGCATGGCGCTCCACTGCTCCTCCATATCGCGGACCAGTTTGAACTGGGTGCGGCAGCGGTCCAGGTTCTGACCGTCCCGCTGGGTGTGGAAGTAATGGTCGCCTTCCAGATAATCGGTCAAAAAGCGGATGCCGCATTCCAGCGTCATCAGCTTGGCGCCCCAGGGCATGTACTCCAGCTCAGCGGGAGTCAGAGCGCCCGCGGCGCCTTCCAGGAAGCCCTTGGTGTACACATCATAGAGTTCGATGTCAAAATTCACCTTGGAGAGATCCTGCTCATCCTCGGCGCTGTGGTTCGCGCCGAAACGGATGGAATCGCCAAAATCGTTGATGGAAAGGCCGGGCATCACGGTGTCCAGATCGATGATGCAGATGCCCTGCAGGCTGTCCTTGTCCATCAGCACGTTGTTCAGCTTGGTGTCGTTGTGGGTAACGCGCAGGGGCAGCTTGCCCTGACGAAGGGCTTCCAAAGCCACGCTGCAGTCTGCCTTGTGGTCCAGCACAAACTGGATCTCGGGCTGCGCGGTGGCAGCGCGGCCAAGAGCGTCGGCGGCCAGAGCCTTCTCAAAGTTCCGGTAGCGGTTCTCGGTGTCGTGGAACTTTTCGATGGTCTCATACAGTGTGTCGGCGGGATAGTCGCTCAGCATGGCCTGGAACCGGCCGAAGGCCTGGGCCGACGCGTAGAACAACTCCGGCGTTTCCGCGGCCTGCAGGCACAGGGTGTTTTCCACGAAGGGATACACGCGCCAGGCGCCGCCCTCGGAGTCGGTGTAGAAGCTTTCGCCCTTGGCGGTGGGCAGCACGGTCAGCGTCTCGCGATCGGCGTCGCCGCCGGCGGCCAGGATCTTTTTGCGCAGATGTTCGGTCACACCTACGATGTTCGCCATCAGCTGGTCGGGGTGCTTGAAAGCGGCGGCGCTCATGCGCTGCAGGATGTAGCGGCGGCAGTCGCCCTCCGGCGTCTGGACATAGACACAGAAAGTGTCGTTGATGTGGCCTTTGCCATAGCGCAGTGTGCCGGCAATTTCGCCGCCGAGGTCATACGCGGAAAGAACTTCCTGCAGGGACTGTTCAGCAAGACTGGACATTGTTTTATACCTCCCGTAGCTTGGGCCGGGGCAGAGCCCGGCAGAACCTTTTCAAATCAATCTCCTACAATAATGTTACGGTTTAAGGCGCGGCAGCCAGCCGCGTCTTTTTCCATCTCAAAGCCGAAGCTGTTAGAATGAGAGAGTAAATGGTCTGGCACCAACATTCCTGGGCTAACACGCCCGTAATG
>DXBV01000109.1 GCA_019116345.1 Candidatus Allofournierella merdipullorum
CTCAGCTGGGAGAGCGCTTGAATGGCATTCAAGAGGTCAGCGGTTCGATCCCGCTTATCTCCACCAAACAAAAAATCCGAACCTTGAAAGAGGTTCGGATTTTTTGTTGCAACCAGCAATAAAGAAAGCCCGGGCACTCGCTGCTGTGCGAATGTCCGGGCCCTTTTTTTGGCGATTCAGCGGCTGCGCTCTTTCATGGCGCGGTCGATGTCCCGCTGGGCGGCACGTTTTGCCGCAGTCTCACGCTTGTCGTAGAGCTTTTTGCCCTTGCACAGGCCCAGCTCCAGCTTCACACGGCCATGCTTGAAATAAAGGGCCAGCGGAACCAGAGTGTATCCCTGCAATTTCACTTCCTGTGCCAGCTTGCGGATCTCATTTTTATGAGCCAGCAGCCTGCGGGCGCGCAGAGGGTCGCGGTTGAAGATGTTTCCTTTTTCGTAAGGGCTGATGTGCATTCCCCGCACATACAGCTCGCCATCCTCTACATCGCACCAGGAATCTTTCAGGTTCACCTGCCCCATACGCAGGCTTTTCACCTCGGTGCCCACCAGTTCAATGCCGGTCTCAAGGCTTTCCACCACAAAATATTCATGGCGGGCCTGCCGGTTCAGGGCAATGGTTTTGGTTTTCACTTGCTCGGGCATCTGTGTTTTCTCCTTTGCCTGAACGGGCATGTTTAGCAGTGTAACGGAATTTTGCTTTACAGTTCTCCCCTGCCGCTCAGAGCCTTGAACAGTGTGGTCTCATCGGCGTATTCCAGGCTGGAACCAACCGGCAGACCGTAGGCCAGCCGCGTCGTCTTGATGCCCAGAGGCTTGATGAGTTTTGCCAGATACATAGCCGTGGCTTCCCCTTCCACCGTGGGGTTGGTGGCCATGATGACTTCCTTCACGGTGCCGTCGGTGAGGCGGGCCAGCAGTTCCTTGACGCACAACTGGTCGGCGCCGATGCCGTCCATTGGGCTGATGAGGCCGTGGAGCACGTGATACAGGCCATTGTACTCCCGGGTGCGCTCGAACGCAGTGATATCCCGGGGGCTTTCCACCACACAGATCACGCTGGTGTCCCGCTTGGGCGAAGAGCAGATGCGGCACACCTCGTTTTCGGTGTAATCCTGGCAGATGTGGCAGCGGTGCAGTTTGGTGTGCGCCTCTTCAATGGCGCGGGCCAGCTCCATGGCTTCGGCGGCAGGCATGCTGAGCACCTGATATGCCATGCGCGTTGCGCCTTTGCGCCCCACGCCCGGGAACTTGGAAAACTGCTCCACCAGCCGCTCCAGAGGCGCCGCGTTGTATCCCATGGTCGCTCCCCCTTACAGGCCGGGGAAGTTCGCCCCGCCGGTGATCTTCTGCATGGCGGCCTCGGCGTCCTCGTCCACCTTGCGCACCGCCTCGTTCACCGCAGCGGCGACCATATCTTCCAGCATCTCGATGTCATCGGGATCGGCCAGCTCGGGCTTGATGTGGATGGCAGTGACCTGATGTTTGCCGGTCATAGTGACCTCCACCATGCCGTCGGAGACGCTGGCGGTGTACTCGGTGTTCTCCAGCTCCTCCTGCTTGGTCTTCATGTCTTCCTGCATTTTCTGGGCCTGGCGCATCAGCGCGTTCACGTCGGGTTTGCCGTAGCCCTGGGGCAGTCTTGCTTTCATGGGGATCTTCTCCTTTATCTGTTCTATTCTTATTCTTTGTCCTTGTATACCACATCTACACCGTGGTTTTCAAGATCTTTCAGTGCCTGCTCCACCGTGGGGTGTTCGGCCGCCTGTTCCGCGGGCGGCGTGTAGGGGCCGATACCGCAGGCAAGGCCGCTCACTTCCTGAATGATGGCCTTGAGCAAGGCCTGGGAATCCTTGTTCTGGCGGATAAACTCCCGGAAAATGTCGCCGCCGTCAATAAGCACCCGCCGCCCGTCGTAATAGGCTTTGGAGCCCTTGAGGTAGGCGGGCAGCATGTGATCCCGCTTTTTGAGCACCTCCAGCACCTGCGGCCAGGCGTCAAAGGGCTGAGGCGGGCCGGAAACAGCGGGCTTTGCCGCCGCAGGGCGCGCCGGGCGGGGTTTCGGCTCCGGCACCGGCTGTTCCTCCATCGGCTGGCCTTCCCAGGGCAGCGGCTCAGGGGCTGGCTCTTCCCGAACTACAGGGGCCGGCGAAGGCGCAGTCTGGGCCGGGGCCGGGGTCTGCGTCGGCGCGGCAGGCTGCCATGCGGAAGATGGTGCTGCGGGCGTGGCCGCAAAGGGCGCGGGCTGGCGGGTCTGAGGCGCAGCTGTCTGCACCGGGACGGCCACAGGCTCCGCAACCGGCCGGGAAATGGCGAAAAGCGCCAGTTCCAACTCGATGCGCGGGTCTGTTCCGCGGCTCATCTTTTCCATGGCTTCGCCCAACTGACGAATGGCCCGCACACTGCTCTGCTGGGAAGTTCCCTCCCCTTTTTGCAGATAGAGCGCCTCTTCTTCGGGAGGCACGCCTGCCAGCAGGTTTTTGCTGCCGGGCAGCGCGGCCAGCATGAGATTGCGGTAGTGGGCGATCAGCTCCTCGCACAGCCGTTTCATGTCCACCGACTGCTGCCGCAGCTTTGCCACCTGCTCCAGCGCCGCCGCGGCGTCTCCGCCCGCAAGCGCATCGCTGATGGCGAAGAGATAACTCCGGTCCGTGACACCGGCCATCCGGCGCACCAAAGCTTCATCAATGGCCTCGCCCACACCGGCACAGGTGTCCAGGATGGAAAGCGCGTCACGGAGCGCACCGTCCGCCAGGCGGGCGATGAGCTGCGCCGCAGCGGCGTCCAGTTCCAGACCTTCTTCCTCCGCCACGTGCCGCACCCGGCCCGCGATGTCCTCCGGGCGAATGCGCCCGAAGTCGTAGCGCTGGCAACGGGAAAGGATGGTGGCGGGCACCTTGTGGATCTCAGTGGTGGCCAGAATGAACACCACATGCGAAGGCGGTTCTTCCATGATCTTCAGCAGCGCATTGAACGCCGGCGTGGAGAGCATGTGCACCTCGTCGATGATGTACACCTTATAGGTGCAGACGCTGGGCGTATAAGCCGTCTCATCCCGCAGGTCGCGGATGTTGTCCACGCCGTTGTTGGAGGCGGCGTCGATCTCCACCACGTCCAGGATGGAACCGTCGTCGATGCCCCGGCACACCTCGCACTCGCCGCAGGGGTCGCCGCTCTCGTTGTGGGGGCAGTTGATCGCCTTGGCGAAAATCTTGGCGCAGGTGGTCTTGCCGGTACCGCGGGTGCCGGTGAACAGATAGGCATGGCCCACACGGTGGGCTGCGATCTGGTTTTGCAGCGCGGCCACGATGTTCTGCTGACCCACCACGTCCTCAAAGCGGCTGGGCCGCCATTTGCGGTACAATGCCCGGTACATGCCGGCACCCCCTTTGGAAAATACTACAAAAAACGGACAGGCCCGCAGAGGAATGCTCCCCCGCCTTTACGCCGCTCGGCATACGGATGCAGACTGACTGCGGCGCACGCGGCAGACCACTTAATGCTGCTCGGTTCCCCGCCTGACATGGTTCATGGCGCCTCGTCGCGCAGGGCCCGCATCCGTATGCCGAACAGCGCACGGTTTTGGCTCTGTCCGAACAGATATATTATACACAAAACTTTCAGCAAATGCAACCTTCCAGAATAAAAACAGCCCGCCTCTTCGGACGGGCTGTTTTTTGCTCTGAAAAAGCTTATTTGACGATCTCGCCCTCGCTGGCGCCGCCGCAGGCGTTGGACTCGTCGGTGTCGATGTGCATGGCGGTGGCGAACTTCTCGCTCACGCGAATGACCACGTCGTCAAACACCAGCTTACGGCCTTCGCTGCCGCAGGCGACCTTGACGATCTCCTTGTCGGCCACGCCCAGCTTCTCGGCGTCCTCAGGGGTGACGTGGATGTGGCGCTTGGCCACGATGACGCCCTCCTTCAGCTCCACCTCACCGCAGGGGCCCACCAGCTTGCAGCCGGCGGAACCGGCGGTGTCGCCGGACTCGCGCACGGGAGCAGAGATGCCGATGGAGCGGGCGTCGGTGGCAGACAGCTCCACCTGATCGGCGCCGCGGCAGGGACCGAGGATGGACACATTGGCCAGCTCACGCTTGGGGCCCACCACAGTGACGCGCTCGTTGGAGGCGTACTGGCCGGGCTGGCTCAGGGGCTTCTTAACGGTCAGCTCATAGCCCGCGCCGAACAGGGTTTCCAGGGTCTCCTTGCAGACGTGCACATGACGGGCAGAGGTCTCAACCAAAAATTTCATTGTGATATTTCCTCCCTTTATGCAGCGCTGAGCCGATAAAGCGGCGCAGCGTTTCCATTTACCGTATTTATTTTAGCACGCACATTAAAAAGTTCAAGACAAAACCCCGCATTTTGTGATATAATAAGCGCAAATGTGCAAGGCCGGCGCATTTTTTTGCACACGGCCGGAAAGGAATCACCACCGATGGATTTTGAACAGCTCAAACAGGAGTGTCTGGCCTGCCGCAAGTGCGGCCTGTGTGAGACCCGCACCAACGTGGTGTTCGGCACCGGCCCCAAAACGGCGGAAGTGATGCTCATCGGCGAAGGCCCCGGCAAAAACGAGGACGAACAGGGTCTGCCCTTTGTGGGCCGCAGCGGCAAGCTGTTGGACCAGTATCTCACCGCAGTGGATCTGGCGCGGAACAAAAACGTGTTCATCGCCAACATCGTCAAGTGCCGCCCGCCGGAAAACCGCGATCCTCTGCCTGAGGAATGGGACGCCTGCCTGCCCTGGCTGCGGGAGCAGTTCCGCATCATCCGCCCGAAGATCGTTGTATGTCTGGGCCGTATCGCTGCCCAGCGGCTCATCCGCCCGGACATCTCGGTGACCAAGGAACACGGTGTATTCGAAGAGAAGAACGGCGTTTGGTTCATGGCCACCCTGCACCCTGCCGCCCTGCTGCGCAATCCCAGCCAGAAGCCAATGGCCTTTGGCGATTTTGTTGCCCTGAGGGAGAAGATCAACGAAGTGTGCGACCACACCTATTAAGAACAGGAAAAGGCCCGGAGATGTTCTCCGGGCCTTCTTTTTTTACGCGAACCACTCCACCGCGCGGCGGGCAGAGAAGTTTTCCTCCAACCAGGCCTTCGTCTGGCTGGTATTGAACTGCCAGGCATACGTCGGGCAGGAAAAACGGCACACAAGGCAGTTGACGCATTTTGTGCTGTCCACTTCCAGCAGTTCGTTCAGCGCTCCGGCAGGGCAGGCACGCACACAGCGCCCGCAATGGTTGCAGCGGTCCTTGTCCCGGCTGCGCCCAATGGGGCGCAGGGGTTTGCGTGGCGCGTTCGCATCGCCGGGCAGGGCGGCGGGGCGCAGGGGCGCATTTTCGCAGGCGGCCAGCACCTTTTGGGCAAAGGCTGCAAAGGCGGGCATGTCCTCTTCGTCGGGCCGGCCCGCGCCCAGGGACGGCGCAAACACATGGGGCGCGATGGGGGCGATGCCACCCACGCAGACAAAGCCCTGCCCGGTCATCAGCCGCGCGGCAGCCGCCAGCGCGTTTTCATAGTCCCGGTTGCCGTAGGCCGCCAGAATGACGCAGGGGCCGCCCTGGCCGCGGAGCTGGCTGAAAAGGCCCTTCACCCGGGGACCGAAGCCGCCGTACACCGGCAATGCCAGCACCAGAAGCTCATCCTTTGCCACAGGGATAGCCGTGGGCAGCTTTGCGGGCGGGCAGGTGCAGTCGATGTACTCCACCGGCAGTCCGAACTGCTCGCACAGAAGCATTGCGGCGCGTTTTGTGCCGCCGGAGGGGCTGAAATATGCCGCTTTGATGGCTTTGACGGGGCTCATTTCCGGTCACTTTCCTTTGTTTTGGTTTTCCATGATTATAACGCCCGGCGCGCCCCTTCGTCAACGCCGCGAGTCAGCCCATCCCCTCCACAAAGGCCCGCAGCATGGCAAGGCCCACCGGACCGCTTTTCTCCGGGTGGAACTGAAATCCTGTCACATTCCCCCGCTGCACCGCGGCGCAAACGGTATGTCCGCCGTATTCCACCGTGGCGGCACAGTCCTCCCGGCGGTGAGGCATCGCCTGGAAACTGTGGACGAAATAAACCTCATCGCCGTTTTTCGTGTTTTTGAAAAGGCCTTGCTCCGCACCGGGGGCAAGGGTCAGGGCGCTCCAGCCGATGTGAGGCACCTTCAGCGGTGAGCCGTCCGCCGTTTGGGGCGGCAGTGGTTCCACCGTACCATCCACAAGGCCCAGGCCCTTGTTGAAGCCGCCCTCGGTGCTGGAATCCAGCAGCATCTGCATACCAAGGCAGATGCCCAGCAGCGGCGTTCCCTCCCCTGCCTTTTGCAGAAGCGGCTCTATCAGATGCTGGCGGTGCAGCTGTGCCATGCCGTCGGCAAAGGCGCCCACGCCGGGCAGCACCAGCGCCTTGGAACGCAGGATCTCCCCCGGTTCGGCGGCAAAGCGCACATCCGCGCCGCAATGTTCCAGCGCACGGCGCACACTCAAAAGATTGCTGCGCCCGTAATCCACCACTGTTACCATCGGCCTCATCGTCTCACCTCCACGCCCAGGGCCCGCACTTCTTCTTTCAGCGCGGGCGCGTCAGTCTTGCCGTAGTGCAGGATGCTGCCCACCGCCACCGCGTCGGCTCCTCCCTTTGCCGCGGCGGCCACGTCTTCGGCGCAGGAAGCGCCTCCAGCGGCGATGACCGGCACATCCACCAGCCCCGCCACTGCGGCGATTAGCTCCTGGTCCATTCCCTTTTGAAAGCCCTCCTTGTCCACGCTGGAGAGGAGTATCTCCCCTGCGCCGAGGGAAACAGCCTCTTTGGCCCACTCCAGCACGTCTTTGCCGGAGTGCTCCCTGCCGTTGTCGTAATAAGCTTCCCAGCCGGCGGCGGGGCGGGCGGGGTCGCGGCGCTTGGCCTGGATGCTGAGCACCATGCACTGGCTGCCAAAGGCCCGGGCGATCTCGGTGATGAGCGCCGGGCGGCGCAGGGCGGCGGTGTTCACCGCGGCCTTGTCCGCGCCGCTTTTCAACACAGCGCCCACATCCTCCACACTGCGAAGGCCGCCGCCCGCCGTGATGGGGATGAACACGTCGGCGGTGGTCCGCTCCAGGATGTTGCCCAGGTTGTTGCGCTCATAGAGGCTGGCCACCGTGTCCAGATACAGGATCTCGTCGATGCCCTGCTCATAGTAACGACGGGCGAAATCGTGAGGGTCCCCCAGCTTGCGCAGGCCTTCGTACTGGATGCCCTTCACCAGAAAGTCGTCCTTCACATCCAGGCGGGCGATGAGGCGTATTTTTCGGTTCATGCCTGCCCCTCCTTCCGGGGCGCGCCGTAGTCGCAAAGGCTCTCCCCATCAAAGGGCGTGTGGCGCAGGCTCCAGCGGCCGTTCTCATACTGCCACAGATGGGGCGAGCGGAAACGGTCCGCCAGATGCATGAAGTAATCCAGGTCCATTTCCGGCTGCTCGAAGCAGTCGGCGGCAGCGCCGAAGTGCTTTTTATCGATGGAGATGTACTGGAAGAAATCCTGGGCAAAGCGCATTGGGAACTCGCCGTCGAACTTTTTGCAGAGGGCCACGCCCTCCTCCCGGGTGATCTCGTGGTTGCGGATCTCCTGGGCCGCGTCGTAGGTGCAGCGGCCGATGCCGTATTTGATGTAGGTGGTGTAGTAGAAGAAGTCGTCCACCTTGTCGTCAATGGAGTTGTATTTGGAGTAGGTGCCCGCCGTGCGCTCGGGGCTGGGCACAAAGCCGCCGTGCTCCACGCTGTAATAGTAAGCGCCCTGAGGATGCCACTTTTCGTAGTAGCCCATGTAGTGCACCTGGATGTGGTTCTTCTCCACGTCGGAGGTATCGCTGGGCAGATAGATGGCCAGGTCCGCCTTGTCCACCTTGAAGTTCTCTTCCAGCTGGCGCAGGGACACGCCGCCCAGATAGATGTGGTCGAAGTCGTTTGTGGCGAAGAAGTGTTCGTCCCGCAAAGCGCTGTCGTTGTCGGCAATGGGGTTGCCGAACTCGGCCTCGTTCTCGCCGTAGAACACCAGCGGGATGCCGAACTTGGCGGCCATCTTGGGGGCCAGTTGCTTCTGACCCAGGATGAAGGGCTGGAAAGGGTGGAACAGATTCTCGGTGGCAAGGCGGGTGAGCAGCCGGTGGGTCAGACCGTTGGGGGTGCACAGATAGTTGTCAAACCCCGCGTGGATCCACGCCTCGAAGTTCTGCCAGCCCCAGGGGGTGTAGATATGGGGCGCCCAGGTGACCGTGAGCGGATGCATGCCGTACTTGTATTTCAGCAGATGTGCGGCATAGAAGCTGTCCTTGCCGCCGCTACCCGGCACAAGGCAGTCGTAACTGCCGTCGGTCTTGCGGTAGCGGTCACACAGTTCCCGCAGCTGGCGCTCCCGGTCGGCCCAGTCAATTTTGCCTTCCTTGTTGTGGCAGGCGTGGCAGGCGTCACAGACGCCGTCCTCCTGGATGACCATTCTCAAGCAAAAACAGGCTGTTATTTGCACAAAAACAAATGTTTTCGATTTAAAATTTCTGGGGGTATTGTAAAAAATTAAGGACTGTACTATAATGAGCTAAACGCGAATTGGATAATTGTTCCAAAAAAGCGCAGATATATTGCAGTTTTTCACAGGAGCGAGAGTATGAGCAACAAGAGATACGATCTTTCGCCCAAAGATATCGCTGCGGCGACCCAGGGCTCCGGCCAGACGCCCAACCACCCAGCGGCACGGTTGCTTTATGCCAGTTCTGCCACCTACGGTGCTGACTGGCACAGTCTTCCCCACACTCACGACTGCATCGAGTTGTTTTATGTGGTGAGCGGTGTGGGTCAGTTCCGCATGGGGCACGACCTGCTGGCAGTGGCCAAAGGGGATCTGGTCACCATTAACCCTCAGGTGGAGCACACGGAACTCAGCCTTTACTCCCATCCTCTGGAATACATCGTACTGGGAGTGGAGGGGTTGCAGTTCACCACCGGCACCAACGGTCAGTACGGCGTTTACAATTTTCACGGCGGGCAGGAAGCCGTGCTGAACATTCTGGAGGCCATCCTCCAGGAACTGGAACAGCGTCCCGCGGGTTACGTGCAGATGTGCCAGCATCTGCTTGAGATGCTTCTCCTTCTGTTGGGGCGCTATACTGATTTCTCTTCCAGCGCAGAGCCCACCCGCCGCGCCAGCAAGGAATGCGCCATCGTGAAGCGCTATATCGACGCGAACTTTAAGGAAAACATCAGTCTGGACCAGCTGGCAGAACTTGCCCACGTGAATAAATACTACCTTGTTCACTCTTTCAGCCGGGAATACCAGATCTCCCCCATCAATTATCTCATCCAGCGCCGGGTAAAGGAAAGCTGCTATCTGCTCAGTGATACCGATCACTCCCTGTCGCAGATCTCCCACACCATGGGATTCTCCTCCCCCAGCTATTTTTCTCAAAGTTTCCGCAAACTGATGGGCATGAGCCCCATGGAATATCGCAAGCAGAGCCGCGGCGGGCCCAAACGGCAGAGCTGATCCCCGTATTTGCACCATGTGCCACTGCCTTTATGAACGATTGTGTAAATAAAGTACGAAAGCCGGTATTCACTCCATGCCGGTCATCCTCTACAATGGAGTCCTGCAAATAAAAGTCAAGCACCAAAATGAAAAAAGTCCCGCAAAATTTGCGAGACCGAAAAAGGGTGCAACAAATCAGACCGGAGAGAAAGCACCTCACCGGCCGAGGTAAAATTTGGTTGT
>DXBV01000012.1 GCA_019116345.1 Candidatus Allofournierella merdipullorum
GGGTGCCTGCTGGCCAGCCATCGGCACCATTGCCCGGGAGCTGCGGCTCTCCCGCAGCACCGTGCTGCGGGCGCTGAATGATCTGTACCGGGCGGGTTTCCTGGAGAAACAGAACCGCCACCGCCCCAACGGCAGCCTGACCTCCAATCTTTTCACAATCAAGTAGGGGAGTGGAAGCTCTGCCGGAATTGTTACTGTTCTGATAATTCTGTGCGATTGCCCTAGCTATTGGTCTCCTTCTGCGGTATGGTGTGTTGCTGTAAAGGAGGAGAAATGAGATGTATGAATATATGAAAGCCTTATACCTGCGGTTTTTCCGGGAGCCGGACTGTGCGGAGCTGCGGCAGGAGATCCGCGAGGCGCGGCAGGAATTACGAGCACGGCTGGGCCGGGAGGACAAACGGACGCTCCTGCGCCTCACGGATGGCCTGTCCCTGCTGCGGGAGGAGACCGCCCTGGAGAGCTTTGCCGCCGGGTTCCAGCTGGCCTGGGGTATGGCCCGGGAACTGGAGGAGCGGGGACTCTACTCCTTTGACCAAGAGGAATCGGAGCGGATAAGGTACAATAAGTTTCGCAAATTGAAAAGTAAATAAAAAGAGACATGGTTTGCAGATCGAAGGCCAAGAACACAGTCAAAGCTACGCAGTACATACGCATTATAATTTAACAAAATATTAAAAGCCGCCAAAAGCATCATCCCTTGGATGTGCCTCTGGCGGCTTTGCGTATCAATCGAAATCCAACTGTGGAGTCTCTGTTACGGTTCGCAGGTATTTTTCCGGATCGCCATTCAAAATCAATTCCGCATAAGACAGCGGATCGTTGTAGATGAGCCAGTCCAGTTCAGATCGCTGGAAACGGCTATTTGCCACCTCATCCTCAACGACAGTACAGTTAATGGAAATCATGCTGTCGTCAGAATATTTCAGTTCCACGCAGGCGGTGTCGATATTAAACTCACAGGAAATCAGTTGTTTCATGGGAATACCTCCAAAATGCGATGTTCTGGAAGTAGTGTAAGCGTGAGTTTGTGGTGTGGTATCTTTAACTAAGTGAAACTCCGCTCTCCCATTTGGACACCGCCTGCCGGGAGACGCCCAGCCGCTCGGCCAGCTCCTCCTGGGACATTCCTTTTTCCTTCCGCAGCTGCTGCAGCCGCTGTGCTGTGTTCATGGGTCTGCGCCTCCTTTCGTTTCTCCCCCATCATAGCAGAAAGGGCGGTTGCAGGGCTACCCCCTTTGCCTGCCGATTTGTCAACCGGCGGTTGCAATGCCCAAAAAAGCGCCCGGACCGATGGGTCCGGGCGCTTTTGTCTGTGATTTTTACCGCTCCTCGCGGAAGTAGTTCACGCCGAGGCTGGCGGGGATGTGAGCGCCCTTGCTGCCCCGGATGCTGGTGATGACCAGGATGAGGGCAGTGATGAGGAAGGGCAGCATGTCGAAGAAGGCGTCGGGCCAGCCGGCCATGAAGCCCATCTTGTAGTATTTCAGCACCCGCAGCGCGCCGAACACGAAGGAGCCCAGGATGGCCACATGGGGCTTCCAGGCGGCGAAGATGACCAGAGCCACGGCGATCCAGCCCAGGCCGTTCACGCTGTTGGAGATCCACACGCCGCTGTTGATGATCATGGAGCAGTAGGCGCCGCCGATGCCGCAGATGCCGCCGCCCAGGAGGATGTTGATGTACTTCCAGCGGGTGACCTGGATGGAGGCGGCGTCCGCCGCGGCGGGGTTCTCGCCGATGGCCTGCACGTTCAGGCCGGTCTTGGTGCGGTAGAGGTAGAAGCCGCAGACGGCGGCCACCAGGATGCCGATGTAGACGAAGGGGTTATAGCTGAACAGCAGATCGCCCACCACCGGCAGGTCGCTCAGGCCGGGGATGGTCACGCTGCGCATCTGGGCGGTGACGTTCTCCGGCAGTTTGAGGGTGGTGGCGCCGCTCTTGTCCAGCATATAAACGCCGATGAAGTTGGACAGGCCCACCCCGAAGATGGTCATGGTGAGGCCCGCCACGTTCTGGTTGGCCATGAAGGTGACGGTGAGCACCGCGTAGACCAGGGCGCTGAGCACGCCCGCGCCGAAGGCCGCCAGCAGGGCCAGGGCGAAGTTGTCGGTGAGGTAGCCCGCCATGAAGCCGGCGCAGGCGCCGATGGCCATCATGCCCTCCACGCCCAGGTTCAGATGACCCACTTTTTCGTTGAGAATTTCGCCCACGGTGCCGAAGAGCAGCGGAGTGCCCGCGCCCACGGCGGCCACCAGGAATTTGATGAACAGATCCATGCTCACGCGCCTCCTTTCGGCTGCTTTTTGCGCACGGCGAAGCCGTAGCGCACGAAGAACTCACTGGCCAGGATGAAGAAGAGGATGACGCCCTGGAGCACGTCGGCGCTGTCGGCCGAGAGGCCGAACTCGCTCTGCACCACGCCGCTGCCCTTTTCCAGCACGCTGAACAGGAAGGAGACCACCAAGATCATGCCGGGGTTCAGCTGGCACAGCCAGGCCACGATGATGGCGGTGAAGCCCACGCCGCCGGCCACGCCCATGGAGAGGGTCATGTCGCTGCCGCCCACCTGGCACACGCCGGCGATGCCGGCAATGGCGCCGGAGAGGAACATGGTGCGAAGCACCACCTTTTTCACATGGATGCCGGCGTAGCGGGCGGTGTCCTGGCTTTCGCCCACCACGCTGATCTCGTAGCCCTGCTTGGTGTATTTCAGATACACCCAAACCAGCACCACCAGCACCAGCATGATGATCCAGCCGAAGTGCACGCCCAGCACCTTGTCCAGGCCGGCGTTTTTGTCAAAGCGGGCAATTTTGTTGAAGCCGTTGGCGCCTTCGTCCCGCCAGGGGCCGGACTGCAGCCAGGAGACGATGTGCAGCGCGATGTAGTTGAGCATCAGGGTGAACAGGGTCTCGTTGGTGTTCCAGCGGCTTTTGAACACCGCGGGCAAAAGGCCCCACAGGCCGCCGCCGATGGCGCCCGCCACGAACATCACCGCCAGCAGCAGAGGATGGGGCCAGTCGGTGCAGAACAGGGCAAAGAAGCTGGCGAACACGCCGCCCATGATGAGCTGGCCCTCGCCGCCGATGTTCCAAAAGCGCATCTTGAAGGCCAGGGTCACGCCCAAAGCGCAGATGCACAGGGGGATGGTGTACTTGATGGTGGCCTGAATGGCCAGCGGGCTGCGGAAGGCGCCCTTGACGATGGTGGCGTAGACCGCGAAGGGGTTCTGGCCGATGGCCAGGATGAAGATGCCGCCGGCCACAAGGCTCAGGGCCACCGCCGCAAGGCGCAGGGCCACCGTCTGGCGACTGCTGCGCTCGGCGTGCTTCACCGTGTGCAGCAGCGGCTCACGGTGGGTCTTGACAGTTGTGCTCATCGGTCGGCCGCCTCCTTCTGCTTTTCTTCCTCGCTCATTTCGCCGGTCATCATCAGACCGATCTGCTCTTTGGTGACCTCACCGGCCTTGACCACGCCGGTGACCTTGCCGTGGCAGAGCACCAGGATGCGGTCGCACAGTTCCAGCAGCACGTCCAGGTCCTCGCCGATGAACATCACCGCCACGCCCTTTTCCTTCTGCTTGTTCAGAAGGTCGTAGATGAGGTAGCTGGAGTTGATGTCCAGGCCGCGCACCGGGTAGGCAGTGATGAGCAGGTTCGGGTCGGATTCAATTTCCCGGCCCAGCAGCACCTTCTGCACGTTGCCGCCGCTCATCAGACGCACCGGGGTCTCGATGCCCGGCGTGACGATGGACAGTTCCTCCACCAGCTTTTTGGCCAGCGCACGGGCGGGGGCGCGGTCCACGAAGGGGCCCTTGCCGGAGCGGTAGCTCTTCAGCAGCATGTTGTCGGTCATGCCCATGCTGGCCACAAGGCCCATGCCCAGGCGGTCCTCGGGCACAAAGCTCATGGAGATGCCCAGGTCGATGATGGCCTCGGGGCTCTTGCCCAAAATGTTCTCTTTTTTATAGAGCACCGCGCCCTTTTTGGCGGGCAAAAGGCCCGCGATGGTTTCGCACAGCTCCTTCTGGCCGCTGCCGGCAACGCCCGCCACGCCCAAGATCTCGCCGCTGTGGATGTGGAAGCTCACGTCGTCCAGGCCCAGGCTGCCGTCCGGCTTTTCCACCGTCAGGTCCACCACCTTGAGGATGGTGTGCACGTCTTTCGGCTCGGGGCGGCGGATGGCCAGGCTCACCGCATGGCCCACCATCAGCTCGGTGAGGCGGTCCGTGTCCACTTCGGCGGTGGCCACGGTGTCCACGCTTTTGCCC
>DXBV01000110.1 GCA_019116345.1 Candidatus Allofournierella merdipullorum
CTACTACAATAACCGACGAATCAAGGCAAAACTGAAGGGCTTGCCGCCTGCGATTCACAGACAACAAGCCCTTTCGGTTGCTTGAACTATTTTTGCTTCAAAATATTGTCTAACTTTTTGGGGTCACTTCACGCTGGCCGGGGGATGTTTTTTATGGGCGGAGGGCTCATTCGTCCCGGGCGATGTGTACCTCCACCCCGTTCACCTGCACGCCCTCCTCGGCGCGGATCAGGATGTAACGCACCCCGTCGATGACCCGCGTTTCCACAAGGTCCCCCCGCTCGGGGCTCACCTGGATGGTCACGTCGGGGCACCGCAGCTCCAGGTGTTTTGTGTCCACCAGGTTCTTGGGGGGCAGGGCCGCGCCGGCGCCGAAGTCCTCGTCAAAGCGCCGGCCGAAATCCTCCACCCGGGCCTCGTCCACGCCGCACTCCTCCAGCATCCGGCTCATCTCCCCCCGGCCCAGGGCCAGGGGCTCGGCCTCGCCGCTCTCCTTGTGGGCGGCGATCAGGCCGCACAGCTGCTCCTGCACCGATTGTACCACCTGGCAGCTGCACGCCTCGCCCAGGCTCTCGGTGAGGATGGCGTCAAAGGTCTCTTTCTGGGCCGCCGCCGGCATGGGCAGCGGGGCGGCGAAGATCCGGTCGGCAAAGGCGCTGTGGCTGTGGGCGGTGTCTTTGGTGTAATAGAGCGCCCCGTAAAGGTCGGCGCACCGGTCGTTGAAAGCGGGGAAGAGGAAGCCCAGCTCCGGCGCCGCCACCAGCCAGTCCACATCCCGGCTGCGGAAAGCGTTTTCAAAGACAAAGTAGCTCAGGGCGGGCCTGGTGGCTTTTACCGGGCAGACGCTGCACAGCACCGAGGTGTACACGTCGGTGGAGCCGTCCTCCAGCCGCTGGCCGTCCCGGCCGTAGCCGGGCACGTCGTAGCTGTCGCAGGTGAGCAGGATCAGGTAGTTGCCCTCCAGGTCGATGGCCTCCATGGCCCGGGCGAAGAACTCCTCCCGGGCGGCCTCGTCCTGCAATCTGGAGTCCCGCAGGGCCAGCAGCAGGGCGTGTTCGTCTCCCGCCTTGCCCGCCACCTGGGCGGTGGAGAACACGATGTCGATCAGGTTCTTGCCCAGCGTGCCCGACAGGGTCCGGCGCAGGATGGCCAGGAACTTGTCCGCCTCCTCCTGGCCGGTGATGTCCAGCGCCTGGTCGAACCGGGCCACGATCTGCCGCTGGTCATTCACATAGCAGCCCACCACATGGCGGATGTTGCTCTTGCCCTGGCGAAAGCGGCGGCGCACTTCGGCGATCTCTTTTTCGTTCATCTCGTTTTGTTCCTTTCTGTGATAAGGGCGCGGGGCCCGGGGTCATTGGGCGGGGGCGGCCAGCTCCTCCTCCAGCAGCGCGAACAGCCGCCGCAGGGCGGGAGTGAGGGAATCGGTGCGGTAGAGCGCCCCGAAGGACAGGGGCTTGAGCTGAGGCAGGGCGATGTAGCGCAGGCCGGGCAGCCGGCAGCCCGGCAGGTCGGGCAGAAGGGTGAAAGCAAAGCCGGACTCCACCAGGGTGCAGGCGATCTCCAGGCTGTCGCAGAAGAGCATCCGGTCCGGCCCGCGCCCCGCCAGCACATGGGTTAGGGCTGCCGAGAAGGGCGGGGAGTAGAGGGGCGGAGGGCAGCTGGCAACGCGCCCGCCCAGCCGGTTCAGCTGCCCCAGGGAAAGATGCTCATGCTCCGCCAGGGGATGGTCCGGCGCGCAGACGCAGGCCACGGCGCAGTCCGCCAGGTGGCGGCGGGCGGTCTTGGGGCCGGCTTCCGTCTGCATGGTGAAGATGGCCTGCACGTCGTCCTCTTCCAGAAGGTTGTCCAGCGAGGCGGAGGGCACCTGCCGCAGCACCGGCAGCAGGCCGGGGATCTCCCGGCGCAGCTGAGCCATCGGCTTTTGCAGCGCCCGCAGCACCAGAAAGTTGCGGCACCCCAGGCCCATCCGCTGGGGCAATTCCTCCCGCCACTGGCGCATTCGCGCCCGGGAGATACCCGTCAGCTTCAGAATTTCCCGGGCGTACTGGCCAAACTGGTGCCCCGCCTGGGTCAGCCGCACGTTTTTGCTGGTGCGGTGAAACAGTTTGACTTCCAGCTCCGCCTCCAGGGTGTTGATCTGGTGGCTCACCGCCGGCTGAGTGATGTGCAGCTCCTGCGCCGCCCGGGAAAAGTTCAGATGATTGGCCACCGCAAGGAAACATTCCAGCTGCGTCGTATTCAACAAAAACCCCTCCCCGGTTTTGCGGATTTTTTATTGTATGCGTAAACACAATAAAAGTTCTTTATAGATGATAACACATTTGAATTTCACTTGCAAGGAGAGCTGTGCTATAAATGATAAAGCAATGAACAGTTTTCACCTTAACAAATCCGGGAAAGGGGCGAGGAGCATGGAAGTGGACCGCAGGGCTCTGGCGCTGCAGAACCGCCAGATCAGCATCCGCATGGAGCAGCTCACCGACCGGATGGTGGAGCGCACGGGGCTGTCCACCGCGCAGGCGCACCTTTTGATGCGCATTCTGCGCTACGGGCCGGAGGGCACCACCCTCACCCAGCTGCACCGGCAGTGCGGTTACTCCATGGCGGCGCTGAGCAACATCCTCAAGCGGCTGCGCAAGGGCGGCTATGTTCGGGCCGAGACCACCGAGGCCGACAACCGCTGCAAGCGGCTGTATGCCACCGAACAGGCCGAGCAGGCCCGCGCGGCGCTGGACCGGGCGCTGCAAAGCAGCTGCGAAACGGCGTTCCGGGGATTCACCGAGGGGGAACTGTGCCAGCTTGAGGCGATGCAAACGCGCCTTTTGCAAAACCTGGCGAGCCCAGGCAATGTTTGAAGGGAGTGGATACGATGAAGCAAGTGCTCAGTCAATTGAAGCAATACAAAAAACCCACCTTCCAGTGCATCCTGATGGCGGCGCTGGAAGTGATCATGGAGATCCTGCTGCCGTTCGTTACCGCCCGCATCGTGGACGAGGGGCTGGAAGCCGCCAACATCAGTGCGGTCTATCGCTACGGCGCCATCATGGTGGTGCTGGCCTTTTTGGGCCTGGCCTTTGGCGCGGCGGCGGGCAAATTTGCCTCCACGGCGGCGGCCGGCCTGTCGGCCAACCTGCGCCAGGGCCTGTATGACACCATCCAGACCTTCTCCTTCTCCAACATCGACAAGTTCAGCGTGCCCGGCCTTGTGACCCGCATGACCACCGATGTGACCAACATCCAGAACGCATTCATGATGATCATCCGCATTGCGGTGCGCGCTCCGCTGATGTTTATTTTCAGCTTTGCCATGTGCATCTACATCAGCCCCAAACTTTCCGCCACCTTCCTCATCGCGGTGGTGTTCCTGGTGGTGGTGCTGGGCAGCATCACGGTGGTCACCCTGCGCATCTTCGACAAGGTGTTCCACAAGTACGATGAACTGAACGCCAGCGTACAGGAGAACGTCTCCGCTATCCGGGTGGTCAAGGCTTTCGTGCGGGAGGACTACGAGAACGAGAAGTTCGCCCGCGCTTCCGAGAACATCCGCAAAATGTTCGTCAAGGCCGAAGGCCTGCTGGCCTTCAACAACCCTGCCATGATGACCGCCGTCTACTTCTGCATCATCATGGTGAGCTGGCTGGGCGCGCAGTTCATCGTGGCGGGTGATCTGTCCACCGGCGATCTGACCAGCCTGTTCAGCTACATCATGAGCCTGCTGATGAGCCTGATGATGCTCTCCATGGTGGTGGTGATGATCTCCATCTCTTTGGCCAGCATCCACCGTGTGGGCGAGGTGCTGCGGGAGACCCCCGACCTGGCCGAGCCCAAGGACCCCGTTACCGTTATCCCCGACGGCAGCATCGACTTTGACCATGTGAACTTCTCCTACAAGCACGGCAGCGGCAAGAACGCCCTGTCCGACATCGACCTGCACATCCGTTCCGGCGAGACAATCGGCGTCATCGGCGGCACCGGCAGCGGCAAGAGCAGCCTGGTGAACCTCATCTGCCGGCTGTATGACGTGGACGAGGGCTGCGTCAAGGTGGGCGGCCTGGATGTGCGCCGCTACGACATGGAAGCCCTGCGTGACCAGGTGGCCGTGGTGCTGCAGAAGAACACCCTGTTTTCCGGCACCATTCTGGAGAACCTGCGCTGGGGCGACCCGAATGCCACCGAGGCCGAGTGCGTGGAGGCCTGCAAGGCCGCCTGCGCCGACGAGTTCATCGACCGCATGCCCGACGGCTACAACACCCGCATCGAGCGGGGCGGCAACAACGTCTCCGGCGGCCAGAAACAGCGCCTTTGCATCGCCCGCGCGCTGCTGAAAAAGCCCAAAGTGCTGATCCTGGACGACTCCACCAGCGCGGTGGACACCGCCACCGACGCCAAGATCCGCGCCGCCTTTGAAAAGAAGATCCCCGGCACCACCAAGATCATCATTGCCCAGCGCATCTCCAGCGTGGAGCACGCCGACCGCATCCTGGTGCTGGACAACGGCCGCATCAACGGCTTCGACACCCACGAAAATCTGCTGAAGTCCAACGCCATCTACCAGGAAATTTATGAGTCCCAGGTCAAGGGCGGCGGCGACTTCGATCAGCCCGCGTGAAAGGAGGGGAAGAGAGTATGAATCCGAAAATGTCGCGTCCCGCGGACCCTGCCGCGGTACTGAAGCGGGTCATCCGCTATATGCTGCACTACTACAAGCTGCCCTTTGCGCTGGTGGTGCTGTGCATCCTCATCAACGCCGGCGCCAGCGTGTTGGCGGCCACCTTCCCCCAGACCCTGGTGGACGACTACATCATGCCCATGATCGCCAGCGGCTCCACCGACTTCAGCGGCCTGGCCGCCCAGATCCTGCGCCTGGTGGTCATCATGGCTCTGGGCGTGGTAGCGGCTTTTGCGTATAACCGCATCATGATCAGCATCAGCCAGGGGACCATGTGCCGGCTGCGCAACGAGCTGTTCCATAACATGGAGGCTCTGCCCATCAAATACTTCGACACCCACGCCCACGGCGACATCATGTCCGTTTACACAAACGACATCGATACCCTGCGCCAGATGCTGGGTCAGTCCACGCCCCAGATCATCAACTCGGTCATCACCATGGCGGCCACGCTGGTGACGATGATCTTTATCAATCCGGCGCTCACCGTGATCTCCGTCCTCACCGCCGTGGTCATGTTCACCGTGACCAAAAACTTCTCCCGCGTTTCCGGCAAATACTATATGCGCCAGCAGCGGGACCTGGGCGCGGTGGACGGCTTCATCGAAGAGATGCTGGACGGCCAGAAGGTGGTCAAGGTGTTCTGCCACGAAGAGGCTGCCAAGGCGGACTTTGCCAAGGTGAACGAAGCCCTGCGGGAGAGCGCGGACCTGGCCAACCGCTATGCCAACCTGCTGATGCCCATCAACAACAACATCGGCTGGCTGAGCTACGCGCTGGTGGCCATCGTTGGCTCCGTCCTGGGCTTCAACGGCCTGGCGGGCGTTACCCTGGGCACTGTTATCACCTTTGTGGGCCTGAACAAAAGCTTCACCCAGCCCATCACCCAGGTGAGCCAGCAGGTGAACTTCGTGGTCACCGCCGCCGCCGGCGCCCAGCGCGTGTTCGACCTGATGGACCAGAAGCACGAGACCGACGAGGGCTACGTGGAACTGGTGAACGCGAAAGAAAACGCCGACGGCCAGCTGGAAGAGGTGGCCGAGCGCACCAACGTCTGGGCCTGGAAGCATCCCCATCACGATGGCACCACCACCTACACCCGCCTGGAGGGCAGCGTGGTGTTTGAGGATGTGGACTTTGGCTACGACGAGAACAAGCTGGTGCTCCACGACGTGAGCCTGTGGGCAAAACCCGGCCAAAAAATCGCCTTTGTGGGCGCCACCGGCGCGGGCAAGACCACCATCACCAACCTCATCAACCGCTTCTACGACATCAGCAGCGGCAAGATCCTCTACGACGGCATCGACATCATGAACATCAAAAAAGCGGACCTGCG
>DXBV01000111.1 GCA_019116345.1 Candidatus Allofournierella merdipullorum
CCCACCAGCGCGCTGGACATCCGCAACCAGTACCAGGTGCTGAAGATGGTGCGCGAATTGTGCCGTACCGAGGGGCTGGCCGCCGTGGTGGTGATCCACGACCTGACGCTGGCGCTGCGCTTTTGCGACCGGTTCCTTTTGATGCGCGATGGGCAGGTCTACCGCTGTGGCGGGTTGGAAGTTTTGGACAAGACCGCCCTGCGGGAGGTCTACGACGTGGACGCTGAGCCGGTGACGGTGAACGGGCGGCCCATCGTGCTTGTGAACGAATGAAACAGGAGGCAACGACAATGGACGAAACCAAAAAGCTTTGGCAGAGGGCCGCGAACTTTCACGGTCATGTGTGCGGCGGGCTGACCATCGGCTACAAGGCGGCGCTTTACGCCATTCAGCTGCTGGACGTGGCGATGGAGGACGGCGTGTGCTCTAAAGACGAGGAACTTGTGTGCATCACTGAAAATGACGCCTGCGGCGTGGATGCCATCCAGGCCATTCTCGGCTGCACCGTGGGCAAAGGCAACCTTTTGTTCCACATGCGGGGCAAGCAGGCATTCTCCTTTTACAACCGCAAGAACGGCCGCTCGGTGCGGCTGGTGCTGCGCCCCGCCCCGGCCGGCATGACCCGGGAACAGTCTTTTGCCTACTACCAGGCCCACGAACCTGTGGAGCTGTTCGACGTGAAAGCTGCAACGCTGGCGGTTCCCGAACGGGCGAAGCTGTTCGACTCCTATGTGTGTGAAAACTGCGGCGAGGTGACCGGCTCCAACTGGGTGCGGGTAGTGAACGGCAAACATCTCTGTCTCGACTGCTGCACTTCCTACGACCGCTTCAACGTTTAAACATTGCCATCCGGCGCTCTCTCTGTTTGGGAGAGGGCGCCTTTTCTTTGTCTATTTCTCACAATCGAATTGTAAAATTATTGTGACAGGTGCTGCTTTTCTTGACTTTTTATTCTCCCATGATAAACTATTACTTGCTCGATTAACAGTTATTCGGTTAATTATTTCCGAGGGAGGTGAACCGGATGGACCAGAAACAGATCGACGTGCTGAGGCACGTCAACCGCATTTCCCTGCTGCACCGGCTGCGTGTGCAAAACATGCTCTCGGACACGGGCGTTTGGGGGTCTCAAATCCCCATTCTTCTGCACGTGGAGCGAAATCCCGGCTGCAACCAGACGGACATCGCAGAGCATCTGGGGGTATCCAGCCCGTCCATCGCCACCTCCATCAAGCGGCTGCAAAAGGCCGGCATGCTGGAAAAACGGGCGGATGAAACGGACATGCGCCGCAACCACATCGAGTTGACCGAGCGGGGCCACAGCACTGTGGCCCGGGGCCGGGCCTGCTACGACCAGGTGGTGGGCCGGATGCTGCAGGGCTTCAGCGACAGCGAGCTGGACACGCTGGCTTCCCTGCTGCTGCGTCTGGAGGAAAATCTGGCAGGCGACGAATACCGGGGCAAAACCGCCCTGAGCCTTGCAGAAGCGGCAGACCGATCTGCAAAATCAGCCGGAGAGGAGAGGAAACACCCTTGATAAAGACCCTTATGAAATACGCGGGCCCCTACAAAAAGGAGTCCATTCTGGCGCCTTTGTGCGTGACCGCCGAGGTATTGCTGGAGATCACCATTCCTTTGCTGATGAGCCGCATCGTGGACGTGGGCATTGCGAACCGGGATCTGGCCTATGTTGCAAAGCTGGGGCTTCTGATGATCCTGATGGCACTGGCCGGCATGTTCATGGGCGCGGCCAGCAGCCGTTTTTCCGCTGTGGCTTCCATGGGCTTCGGCAGCGAGCTGCGGCTGGCGGCCTTCCGCAACGTGCAGAATTTCAGTTTTTCCAACGTGGATAAATTCAGCACGGCCAGCCTGGTGACCCGTCTGACCACCGACGTGACCAACACCCAGAACGCCTACCAGATGTGCATCCGTATGCTGGTGCGCGCGCCGGTGATGCTCATCAGCGCCACCTTCATGGCATTTTCCATCAACAGCGAACTGGTCACCGTGTTCCTCGTGGCCATTCCCGTGCTGGCCTGCGCCCTTGTCTGCGTTATCCGGCTGGCCTACCCCAAGTTCATTGCCATGCTGGCCCGCTACGACCGGCTGAACGCCAGTGTGCAGGAAAACCTCATCGCCATCCGGGTGGTGAAGGCCTTTGTTCGCTCGGAGTACGAGAAGCAGAAGTTCAAGGAAGCCAACGACGACCTGATGAACCAGTCCATCAAGGCGGAGAGCATCGTCATCACCCTGATGCCCATCATGCAGGTCACGGTGTACAGCTGCATCATCGCCATCCTCTGGTTCGGCGGCCAGCTCATTATCGGCGGCATGATGCTCAGCGGCGAATTGATGAGCTTCATCAGCTATGTCACTCAAATTCTGATGAGCCTGATGATGATCGGCATGGCCTTCACCCAGCTGGTCATCAGCCGCGCCTCCATCCAGCGCATCGTTGAAGTGCTGGACGAACAGCCCGAGATCGTGGGCGCGCCCGAGGGCGAAGGCCCCCAGCTGGAGGACGGCAGCGTGGAGTTCGACCATGTGAACTTCAAGTACGCCAAGACCGCCGGCGAGGATGTGCTCAGCGACATCTGCCTGTCCATCCGCTCCGGCGAGACGGTGGGCATTCTGGGCGGCACCGGCAGCGCCAAGACCTCGCTGGTGCAGCTCATCCCCCGCCTTTACGACATCACCGGCGGCCAGCTTTCCGTTGGCGGCCATCCGGTGAAGGACTACAATCTGGACGTGCTGCGCCACGGCGTGGCCATGGTACTGCAAAAGAACGTGCTGTTCAGCGGCACCATCCGGGAGAACCTGCGCTGGGGCGACGCGAACGCCACCGACGAGGAGCTGGTGGAAGCCTGCAAGGCGGCCAGCGCCCACGACTTCATCACCTCCTTCCCCAAGGGGTACGACACCGACCTGGGGCAGGGCGGCGTGAACGTGTCCGGCGGACAGAAGCAGCGGCTGTGCATCGCACGGGCGCTGCTGGCAAAGCCGAAAATTCTGATTTTGGACGACTCCACCAGCGCGGTGGACACCGCCACCGACGCGGCCATCCGCGAAGCGCTGCGCACCCACCTGAAGGACTCCACCAAAATCATCATTGCCCAGCGTGTGGCCAGCGTGTGCGACGCTGACAAGATCGTGGTGCTGAACGACGGCAAGATCGCCGACATGGGCACCCACGACGAACTGATGGAACGCAGCGAGATTTACCGCGAGGTTTACACCTCGCAGCAGAAGGGGGTGGAATAAATGGCAGGACGTATTCCGGGCGGGCCCGGCGGCGGACGCCGGGGCGGCTTTGAGCGCCCCAAAAACGCGCGGCGCACCTTTATGCGGGTGCTGGGCTATATGCTGCGCCAGAAATGGCTGATGCTGTGTGTGCTGCTGTGCATCGCCGTCAGCGCGGGCGCCGGCGTGTTCGGCACCTATATGCTCAAGCCCATCATCAACCAGGGCATTCTGCCGCTCATCGGCCAGCCCCTCAATTCCACCACCCTCGCGCCTCTCATCGGCATGCTGGCGCTCACCGCGGTGGTGTACCTTATCGGCGCGCTGTGCACCTTTATCCAGCAGATGGTGATGACCCGCGTCTCCAACCGGGCGCTGAACGGCATCCGGCGGGACCTGTTCAACAAGCTGCAGGACCTGCCCATCCGCTACTTTGACAGCCGCACCCACGGCGACATCATGAGCCTGTTCACCAACGATGTGGACACCCTGCGCCAGGCGCTGGCCCAGGGCCTCATCCAGCTGGTGACCAGCGCGGTGACGCTGGTGAGCACCTTCATCATGATGCTGGTGCTCAGCCCCCTGCTCACTCTGCTCATCGTGCTGATGCTCATTGTGATGATCAAGATGATCGCGGTGGTGGGCAAGCGCTCGGCCAGCGGCTTCATGGCCCAGCAGCGGGCGCTTGGCGCGGCCAACGGCTACATCGAAGAGATGATTGAGGGTCAGAAGGTGGTCAAAGTGTTCTGCCACGAGGACGCGGTGAACGAGCACTTTGCCCAGCTGAACGAGGACCTGCGCCAGGCCGCCACCCAGGCCAACACCTACGCCAACATCATCATGCCTCTGATGGGCAACCTCTCCTATGTGAACTACGCCCTCACCGCCGCCGTGGGCGCGGCGCTGGCCATCGCCGGGCGGATGGATCTTGGCACCATCGGCAGCTTTTTGCAGTACACCCGCTCCTTCAGCCAGCCTGTGACCCAGATCAGCATGCAGTTCAACGCCATTCTGGCGGCGCTGGCGGGCGCGGAGCGCATCTTCGCCGCCATCGACGAGACGCCGGAGCTGGACGAGGGCTATGTGACGCTGGTGAACGCGGTCATCGGCGAGGACGGCACCATCACCGAGAGCGAAAAGCGCACCGGCCAGTGGGCCTGGAAGTGGCCCCACCACGACGGGCGGCTGGAGTATGTGCCTGTGCGAGGCGACGTGACCTTCGAGCACGTGGACTTCGGCTATGACCCGGAGAAGATCGTGCTCCACGATTTGAGTCTCTACGCCCGGCCCGGTCAGAAAATCGCCTTCGTGGGCTCCACCGGCGCGGGCAAGACCACCATCACCAACCTTATCAACCGCTTCTATGAAGTGCCGGACGGCAAGATCCGCTACGACGGCATCAACATCACCAAGATCAAAAAGGACGACCTGCGCCGCAGTTTGGGCATGGTGCTGCAGGACACTCACCTCTTCACCGGCACGGTGAAGGAGAACATCCGCTACGGCCGGCTGGACGCCACCGACGAGGAGATCGTGGCGGCGGCAAAGCTTGCCAACGCCGACTTCTTCATCCGTCACCTGCCCCAAGGCTACGACACGGTGCTCACCGCCGACGGCACCAACCTGAGCCAGGGCCAGCGCCAGTTGCTGGCCATTGCCCGGGCGGCGGTGGCGGACCCGCCGGTGCTGATTCTGGACGAGGCCACCTCCTCCATCGACACCCGCACCGAGAAGCTCATCGAAAAGGGCATGGACAAACTGATGGCGGGCCGCACCGTCTTTGTTATCGCCCACCGGCTTTCCACTGTGCGCAACTCCAACGCCATCATGGTGCTGGAGCACGGGCGCATCATCGAGCGGGGCAACCACGACGACCTGCTGGCTCAGAAAGGCCGCTATTATCAGCTCTATACCGGACAGTTTGAACTGTCCTGAATTGCAGAAAAAAGCCCCGCAGGCAAACGCCTGCGGGGCCTTTTCATTATTTTACTCGGTGCGCCAGAAATAAACGCTGTAGGGCGCAAGGCGGCTGCCGCCGCCGAAATCGTGGGGCGCGCCAGTAATGAGGTCGGTGGCGCGGCCGGCGCCGGCGTCAAAGTGGGCGGTGTATTCCTCGCCGTCGGCGTTCACCGCAACGATGACCCGCTCGCCCTCCACCGCCCGCTGGAACACAAACTGGCGGTTGGTCAACGCCAGGGTGCGGTAATCGCCCTCGCACAGGGCCCGGCTGGAAGTCCGGGCGGCGGCCAGCGCCGCCACCCATTCGGTCAGCTCATTTTTCTGCGGCCCGTCCAGCGCGGGGCGCAGGGCGGCGTCGCCGTCCCGCTTTCTGCCCGTCTGGCCCCACTCGCTGCCGTAGTAGACCGCCGGCGTGCCGGGCATGCCGAACAGCAGACCGTAGGCCGGGCGGATGTGGGCGGGATTCGTCAGGATGCTGGCGATGCGCTCCACGTCGTGGTTGTCCAAAAAGGCCAGCAGGTGCCTGCCTTTATAGAGCGTCCACTGCTCGGGGCCGAACTGTCGGTTCAGGCTGTGGCCGATCTCAAACATGTTCATACTGTTGAAGCTGGAATAAAGGCCCTTGTAGCACTCGTAATTGGTCACCGAGTGGCAGGCGCTGTCGTTCATCCAACGGTTGTAGTCGCCGTGGAGGGTCTCCCCCATCAGCAGAAACTCCGGCTTGAGGGAGCCGGTGAAGCCTCTCAGTTTGGCCAAAAAGTCCGGCGAGAGGCAGTAGGCCACGTCCAGCCGCAGGCCGTCGATATCGTACTCTTCCACCCAGTTTTTCACCGCGGCGAAGATGTGGTCTACCACCGCCGGGTTGTTCAGGTTCAGCTTCACCAGTTCGTTGTGGCCTTCCCAGCCCTCGTACCAGAAGCCATCGTTGTATTCGGTGTTGCCGTCGAAGCTCAGGTGGAACCAGTCCTTATACGGGCTGTCCCACTTCTTTTGGCGCACGTCCTCAAAGGCCCAGAAACCCCGGCCCACATGGTTGAACACACCGTCCAGCATCACGCGGATGCCCGCGGCGTGAAAGGCGTCGCACACCTTCTTCAAGTCCTCATTGGTGCCAAGGCGGCAGTCCACCCGGAAGTAGTCACGGGTGTCGTAGCCGTGCTTGTCGCTCTCGAACACCGGGTTCAGCAAGACACAGTTCATATTCAGCGCCTTGATGTGCTCCACCCAGTCCAGCAGTTTCAGAATGCGATGCTCGCACACGCCGTCGTTGTATTCCGGCGCGCCGCACAGGCCAAGGGGATAAATCTGATAAACATTTGCCCGGTCAAACCACATAATCGGTTCCTTTCAGGGCCGTGCAGGCCCGGCGTTGTTCTCCGCGGCCGCTTCCTCAGCAGCAGGCGCGGGGCTTTCCGGCAGCGGGTCGCCGTTCTTGTCGATGCCTTTCGCCTTGAGGCGGCGGGCCAGCAGATCGCTGGTGAGGGAGTAGAGCACCGCGAAGGTGGGCACGCCGATGACCATGCCCACAAAACCGAACAGGCCGCCGCCCACGATGATGGCCACCAGCACCCAGATGGCCGACAGACCGGTGGAGTCGCCCAAAATCTTGGGGCCGAGGATGTTGCCGTCGAACTGCTGCAGGATCAGGATGAGCACACCGAACTCGATGGCCACGATGGGGTCCACCATCAGCAGGATCATCACGCTGGGGATGGCGCCGATGAAGGGGCCAAAGAACGGAATGACGTTGGTAACGCCCACCACCACGCTGATGAGCAGCGCAAAGGGCATTTTGAACAGGCTCATCAGAATGAAGCACAGCACGCCAATGATGGCGCTGTCGATCAGTTTGCCGTAAATAAAACCGTTGAACACCCGGTTGGCGTTGCTGCACACGGTGAGCATGCGCCGGGCTTTCTTCATGGGCAGGAAGGCGTAGATGACCTTGCGCATCTGGCCCAGCAGCCGGTGCTTGCCCATGAGCATATACACCGAGGCGATGAAGGCCGTAAGGGCGGACACAAGGCCGCTGCCCACCGCCATGCTGTAGTCCAGCAGCTGAGGCATGAAGGAGCGCAAAAGGTCGGTGGCCTGCTTCATCAGATCGCTGTAGGAGAGCATCATGCCCTCGATGAGCTCCTCGTCCAGGTCAAAGCGGGTGGAAACCTCCACCACAAAGGCGTTCAGGCTTTGCAGATAGGCGTTGAGGTTGTTGGCCAGGACCATCACGCTCTGCACCACCTGCGGCAGCACAAAGCTCAGAAGCACGCCGAACAGGGCGATGGCCAAAAGATAGCTCACCGCAATGCTCAGCCCGCGCTTCATGGAAAACTTTTCCTCAAAAAAGCGCACGGGGCCGTCCAGCAGATAGGCGATCACAAAGCCGCCCACAAAGGGAGAAAGCACTCCCAATATTCCGCCAATGGTCTGACGCACCAGATCCAGATTGGACATGGCCAGATAGAAGGAGATGCCGATGATGACCACGGCCAGATTGGAGAAGAAATTCGGATTGGGTCTCCATTTATTGTTCTGATTCATTCACACCGATCCCTTTTGTTGGATTTTCCGCAAACGAAGCCTGCATTCACAAAAACCGCCGCAGCAGCGGTCGCACCCGCACGGCATAGGCCCGTATCAGATTGTTCAGCGCTGCGTCATAGACCCAGAAGCACAGGTTTGCCAGTGCCAGCAGTCCCGCCAGCGCGGCGGGCGCGGTCTGGGCAAATTCCTGCACAATGGCCTGAATGGGCAGGATGTAGAGCATCAGCCCGTAGCAGGCGAACACCAGCCCGTTGAACACCGCCGTTTTGACCACCGCACGCAGCCAGCACCAGGGAATACGCTGAAGATAGGCCTTTAACAGCGGATAGTGTCCCAGCAGGAACACGAAGATGAACGCGCTCTCTTTATCCGGAACAAAAAGAACGCTCAGCATCGAAAGGGCGGCATAGCTCACCCACGCAAGACGCATGCCGCACTCCATGGCCACCGGCACCAGCAGCACTCCGCCCACCGCCGGGGCACAGAAAGTGGCGAAAGGCAGCACACTGCCGCTTAACATCAGTGTCATAGCCAGAGCGCACATCACGCCGCACAGCGCGATCCGCCCGCTTTTTCTCCGGCGCATGGTCAGCACTGGCCGCAGTTGCAGCACATGTCCATGCACATCATGGCGGTGCACAGATCACAGCAGCTGCACCCCACCGCGTTGGCCTGGGGAGCCGACCCGTAGGCGCCATAGGGGTTGCCGGGCATCTGCCCGCCCGCCGTGCTCTGCAGGTTATGCAGTGCCGCCGCGTACTCCCTGTTGGTGGGGGCCAGACGGCAGGCCTCCTGGAAATAGCGCAGGGCCTCGTTCAGCCAGCCCTTGTAATAATAGGCGCTGCCCATCAGGAAGTTCCACTCGGCGTTCGCCGGGCCGTCGGGCATGGCCTGCAGCCGGGCCAGAGCCTCGTCCACCCTGCCCTGTTGGATCAGCGCCCGGATCTCCGGCAGGCTGCCGGAATTGGTCTGCTGCCCGTCCTGCCGGGGAGCGGACTCGCCGGTGTGGACCGGCGCGCCTCGCAACTCCGCCATGACCTGGTCGAAGGCGGCGTTGATCTCTTCCATCTTTTTCAGCGCGTCCTCCTTCAGAGGGCCGGCCTCGTAGTTGTCCGGATTATACTTCTGCGCCAGCGCCCGGTAGGCGGCTTTCACTTCCTCTTCGCTCGCGCCGCGGCGCAGGCCCAATACCTGATATGCATCCATATTCATTTTCCTTTCCGCGCGGGTCACACCGGCGCTGCGTGTTTTTTGTGTTTTATCGGCTGCCCTGCACGGCGGATGCCCGCGGGCAGGCCCAGAAAGATGATGTTGTCCAGAATGGGACGGTTGAGCTGCAACTCCAAAAGATTGTAGCAGCGGGCCACTTCCCCTGCCGCGAGGCGACACTGAAGGGCGGCCTGCTCGATGGCCGCGGTCCGGTCAAGGCCCATGTGCAGGAACACATTGTATCGGCCCTTTTCCCGGTCTTTCTCAAAATCCTCCGCCGCGTCCAGCCAGTAGAGTATCTTGCCCAGGAACAGCCCCATTCGTTCCAGGATGTGCTCCTGCTCCGGCTGCACCGCGCACCGTTTCAGAATGGCCGCGGTCATGCGCCCCGTAGGCTCCGCCGCTTCGTCCGGATTCGCGCAGCTCGCCTGTTCCAGCCTTTGCTGGCAGACTGTTTGCTCGGCCAGAAGCTTGTCCAGTTCCGGCTGCGCGGCGGCGGCCTTTTTGTGGGCGCGACGCAGCAGCAGACGCAGCGCCGCCGAGGCAGCCCGCCGGGCGAAGGGCTCGTCCGCCAGGTCATCCGCCAGCTTGTACCAGCTCAGCTGCACCAGCGCGGCGGCGGCCAGGCGCAGCCCGTCGGTGCCCGCGTGCATACAGCGGCGGCGCAGGGGGTTCGCCATGCAGCGCTTCATACAGGGGCTGCCCTGCTGCCCGCTGAGGCCGTCGGCCAGAAGAGCCACGGTGACCAGGTCGTAGTTGAGCAGCATCCGGCTCACAAAGCCGTAATCCGCTTTCAGCTGCATGCACAGCCCGCAGTAAACGGCTCGGTAACACTCATACTCCCGCACCTTCATCTCGCCCTTGTCGGGTGTGACATAGCCGAACACGCAGCGCGCCCCTTTCCACAGAAAATGGGCTGACAGCCCCCGCTCCGCTACGCGGCGGACGGCGCTGTCAACCCTTTTATCATACACTATTTTGCCCCTGTTTACAATTCGCCAGCCCGGTGCGCGACGCATAATTCCCAAAAAATTTACATTCGCGCCGGCTACACCTGCCGATCCAGCTCGTCGATGCGGCAGAAGCGATAGCCCTGCTCCTTGAACCAATCGATGATGTCCGGCAAGGCCTCGGCAGTGGTCTTTCGGGTGGCTTTCGTGTCATGCATCAGCACCACACAGACGGTTTTCCCCTCGGCGCCGTTCACCACGTTGCGATAGACGTCGTCGGCGCTGGGGTGGCCGCCGGCGGCGTCCTCGGCACAGACGTTCCAATCCACATAGCGGTAACCCTTCTCCCCCGCCTGCGCCACCAGGTTTTTCATGATGGAACTGCCGCCGTATTTATGGCTGACCGTATTTGTGCTGCCGCCGGGAAAGCGCAGCCAGTGGACGGTCTCCAGATCCACATAGGGCTCGATCCGCTGGCGCAGTTCTTTGATGTCCGCCCAAAAAGCGGTGGTACTGGCATAGATGGTCTTGTAAGAATGGGTGCAGCTGTGGAGCGCGATCTGATGCCCCTCCTCCACCGCCCGTTTGATGAGGGGCAGGTGGTCCTTGTTGTTGTCTGCCGACACAACGAAAAAGGTGGCCGGCACCCCCTTTTCTTTCAGCACATCCAGCACTGTCTCTGTGGTTGCGCTGGGGCCGTCGTCAAAGGTGAGGAACACCCGCTTCTCCCCGTCTTCCTCCGCCAGCGCCTGTGCTGACACAAAGGTGGTAGTTTCCAAATCCGACTGGCGGCAGACCGGCGCGGCACGCTGCGCCGCCCAGATCATTGCGCTGGCCGCACCCGCGCAGCAGGCGCACCAGGCCAGTACCCAAAGCCTTCGTTTCCGTTTCAGTGAATCGCCCATATTTCTCTCGCCGCCTCCTGCAATGTTGATTTGCCTTTGCAAACCCCGTATACTTATAGCTATGAAGTCAGGGGACGGGTTATCCCCCTTTTGCGAGGAGAAAATGATGGAAATTGTGACTTTGGTCCTGGCGGGACTGGCCTGCGCGCTGAGCCTCGCCAATCTGCTGCGCCGGCCCCGGGGGCTTTCCGGCGAAGACCTGGAAAAGGTGCGGCAGGATCTGCTGGCAGAAATTCGACAGACGCGGCAGGAACTTTCCGGCAGCGTGGCCGCCGGCCTGCAAGCCAGCAATGTGCAGACCGAACAGAAGCTGGAAAGCATCCGCACTACCATGGAGGTGCGTCTGAACGCCATGCAGGCCGTGACCGACCGGCGGCTGGGCGAGATGCGCCAGACGGTGGATGAAAAGCTGCAAAAGACGCTGGAGGACCGGCTGCAGAAGAGCTTCGGCCTTGTGAGCCAGCAGCTGGAACTGGTGTACAAAGGGCTGGGCGAGATGCGCACGCTGGCCGCCGGTGTGGGCGATCTGAAAAAGGTGCTGAGCAACGTCAAGACCCGAGGCATTCTGGGCGAGGTGCAGCTGGGAGCCATTCTGGAGCAGCTGCTTGCCCCCGGCCAGTACGCCGAGAACGTGGCCACCGTACCCGGAAGTTCCGAGCGGGTAGAGTTCGCGGTGAAACTGCCGGGAGACGGCGACGGCCCGGTGTGGCTGCCCATCGACGCAAAATTCCCCCAGGACGCCTACGCCGCGCTGCTGGCGGCCTATGACACAGCGGACAAAGCCGCTGTGGAGCTGGCGGCCAAGGAGCTGGACAAACGAGTGCGCGGTTTCGGCAAGGACATTCACGACAAGTACATCGCTCCCGGTCACACCACCGATTTCGGAGTGATGTTCCTGCCGGTGGAAGGCCTTTACGCCGAGGTGGTGCGCCGCGGCACCGCCGAGCGGCTGCAGCGGGAATACAAGATCGTGGTGGCGGGCCCCACCACCATGGCGGCGCTGCTGAACAGCCTGCAGATGGGCTTCAAGACGCTGGCCATTCAGAAACGCAGCAGCGAGGTCTGGAAGGTGCTGGGCAGCGTGAAGGCCGAGTTCGACACCTTCGGCCAGGCGCTGGCGCAGACGCAGAACCGGCTGAACCAGGCCAGCAGCGAGCTGGAAAACCTGGTGGGCGTGCGCACACGGCAGATCCAGCGCAAACTGCAGCAGGTAACGCTTTTGCCCGGCGAGGGGGACGGAGCGGAAAATCTCCCGCCCGAGCAGAAGGATGGGTATTGACTTCCCACGCCGGGTGTGGTAGAATACGTTTTGCGGAATTTCCCGCCTGATACGCGAGGGTGGCGGAACCGGCAGACGCGCACGTTTGAGGTGCGTGTGGTATATACCATGGGGGTTCAAGTCCCCTCCCTCGCACCAAACCCGCCGCAAGCGATGCTTGCGGCGGGTTTTTCTGTTCCGCTTTCTCGGCCTGTTCCATTGACAAAACGCCGCAGATATAATAAATTGAAGACAACAAACGAACAGGAGGGATTTCCGTGAACGATTCTTACTTTGACGGGGGCCTGCTTCAGCTCATCGGCTGGCGGCTGCTCGGCACGCTCATCACCGTTTGCACCTGCGGCATCTGCTATCCCTGGGCGGTATGCATGGTGTACGGCTGGGAAACAAAGCACACGGTCGTGAACGGCCACCGGCTCACTTTTGACGGAAGCGCCGTCCAGCTGTTCGGCAACTGGATCAAGTGGTTTTTCCTCACCATCATCACCCTGGGCATCTACGGGTTCTGGCTTGGGATCGCCCTTCGCAAATGGAAGGTCAAGCACACCCACTTTGCAAACTGATACAAACGAAAAAGCCGGGCCCGCTGAAAACCAGCAGGCCCGGCTTTTTTGACTTATGACGCGGCGAGGTTTGCCTCGTCCCGGCAGCGCCAGAGAAACGCCGCGGCCACCAGCGCCGCAAGGAATTCCGCCACCACGGTGGCGGCCCAGATGCCGTCCACCTGCCAGAACAGCGGCAGCACCAGCACCGCCGCTACCTGGAACAACAGCGTGCGCAAAAAGGAGATGAGCGCCGACACAAGGCCGTTGTTCAGCGCGGTGAAGAAAGCGGAGCCGAAGATGGCAAACCCGGTGAACAGGAACGAGAAGGCAAAAATGCCGAAAACCCGCACCGTCAGCTCATACAGCGCCTGATCGTAACCCACGAACAGGCGGGAAAGCGGCTGCGCCAGCCACAGCGCCGCCGCGAACATGGCCACCGCAAACCCGCCGATCAGGCCAAGGCTGCGGCGAAGGATCCCCTTCACCTCCCCGGCGTTCCGGGCGCCGTAATGGAAACTGATGACCGGCGCGGAGCCCACCGAATAGCCCAGGAACACCGCCTGGAAGATCAGGCTCACATACATCAGCACGCCATAGGCGGCCACACCGTCCTCCCCCGCCATGGCCAGCAGCTGCAGGTTATAGAGCATACTCACCAGCGGGATGGAGATGTTGCTCATCAGCTCTGAAGAGCCGTTGGCGCACACTTTCAGCAGCGGGCGGACCTGCATGCCGGCGCGCCCCAGGCGGAGCAGGCTGCTGTTGGGCAGAGCGAAATAGACCAGCGGGATCATTCCGCCCACGCACTGACTGATGGCCGTGGCCGCCGCGGCGCCTTCGATGCCCCAGGGCAGCACCGCCACAAAGAGGGCGTCCAGCACCATATTGGTCAGCCCGGCCGCCACCGTGACATACAGCCCAAGGGCGGGTTTGCCCGCCGTGGGGAAAAGGCACTGGAATTCGTATTGCAGGATATACATGGGGTTTGCAAGCAGGATGATGCGCCCATAGCGGATGCAGTTTTCCAACAGTTCCCCCTCAGCACCCAGCGCCACCAGAAACGGGCGCAGCAGCACAAAGCCTGCCGCAGCCAGCACCACGCCCAGCGCCGCGGAGGCATAGACCACCAGCGAGAACAGGCGCCCGGCTTTTTCCCTGTCGCCCTCGCCCAGGGTTTTGGCGATCAGCGCGCCGCCGCCTGTTCCGAACATAAAGCCCACCGCGCCCAGGATCATCAGAAAGGGCATGATGAAATTCACAGCGGTAAAGGCGTTTTTGCCCACGAAATTGGAAACGAAAAAGCCGTCCACCACGCCGTAGATGGAGGTGAACACCAGCATGATCATGGAGGGGAAGGTCAGGCGCAAAAGTTTTTTGCAGGTGAAATGATCAGAGAAACGAATCTTCATAGGGTCCCTTTCGTTACAGCTGTGCCGTCCTTTCTCTGAATTTGATCAGAAACTGCTCGGTCAGACGCAGATAGGTCTCCAGTTCCTCTTCGGTCCAGCACGCGAGTATGTCGTTTTCGATTTGTTGAATGCGCATTGCCGTTCGTTCCGCCACGGCCCGACCGAGCTCCGTCAGACACGCGTTCTTGGCCCGCGCACCGTCGTTTTCCAGATAGAGCACGCCCTCCGCTTCCAGTTTGCGGATGGCGGAATTCATCGTCTGCTTGCTCAGGCCGGAACGCCGCCGGATGGTGCGCAGCGGGCAGCTGCCGCCATTGTCACAGATCGCATAGAGGATCTTGACCGCACTGTCGGAACAGCCCAGCTTGACGCTGGCCTCATGATAGGCCGCCTCGGTCTCTCCCAGCAGGTAGTTGAACCGGCTCAGATGTTCCCGGGTGTTTTTTGCCATGATCGACGCTCCTTTTTTAGTCCGAAATCGTACTTTCCATTTTAGTACGATTTCGGACTTTTGTCAACCGGCGGCCTCCTTTGAAAGAAAGCGACAGGAGCGGGACATACTAAAAGCGGGGCGCTTGGCCCCGCTTTTGCAACAAAGAAAGGAAGGATCACTATGGACCACGAATACCCCGACCCGCACCACCATGAAGACCAGAACGCCGTGACCGAAGTGGGCACCCCCGAACCCCATCAACCGGGCTGCCGGCCGCCCCGGGCGGAGGGGCTGGTGACCGAGGCCGACGCTTTTTACGAGGGGCTGGGCATGGGCGCCTATTTCCCCTCGGTGCTGGACAGCGCCGAAGCGCCGCAGCGGCTTGGGCCGGAGGACTGCGGCCCCGACAAGCGCGGCTGCGGCTGCCAGAGCGAGCCGGCTGAATGACCTGCGCAGGGCCGTTCTTTCGCTGAAAAGAGCGGCTCTGCAGTTTTTTTTGCATGATGCAAAAAAGGTTGATTTCACAGGCGGGTCTGGTATAATAAGGATGAAGACGGTCTTTCCGCAAAGAGAAAGGCCTCCCATTTGAACATGATACACTGCAAGGAGGTCAATACAAGATGAAAGTTATCGAGACCAGCAAGGCGCCCGGCGCGATCGGCCCCTATTCTCAGGGCTTTGAGGTGAACGGCTTCGTGTTCACCAGCGGCCAGATCCCCGTGGATCCCTCCACCGGCAACGTGCCCGAGGGCATTTCCGCTCAGGCGGAGTGGAGCTGCAAGAACGTGGGCGCCATTCTGGAGGCTGCCGGCGTTGGCTTTGAGAATGTGGTCAAGACCACCTGCTTCCTGGCTGACATGGGCGATTTCGCCGCGTTCAACGAAGTGTATGCCAAGTACTTCGTTTCCAAGCCCGCCCGCAGCTGCGTGGCTGTGAAGGCCCTGCCGAAGGGCGTTCTGTGCGAGATCGAGGCCATTGCCGAGAAATAAGCACCCGCATCTTACATGAAAAAAACCGCTCGCTCGCCCTCGCGGCAAGCAGCGGTTTTTTCTTTTTATCTATCAGGAACCGCTTGCCTCGCGGCAGGCGCTGCACACTCCGTACAGGGTGAGCGCGTAGCCTTCGATGGCAAGTTCCGGCCGGGCGGCGATCATCTCATCCAGCGGTGTTTTGTCCAGCTGAACATCCTCCACACGGCCGCACCGGGTACAAAACATATGGTCGTGTTCCGCCAAGGTGCGGTCGAAGCGATCGGCCTGGCCGGGAATGGTCACCCGGCGCACACGCCCGGCTTCCACAAGCCCGTTCAGATTACGGTATACGGTGCCCAAACTCAGGCCCGGGCAATCGTCCCGCACGGCGGTGTAGATCTCGTCGGCGGTGGGGTGATCGCAGCGGCTCTGCACCTGCCGCATCACCAACTCCCGCTGCCGTGAATAGCGCATGGTTCTTCCCTCCTGTTCCCGCCTGCGCGGCAAAGACCACGAGACGCATATTTACTGCATATAATAGTAATTGTTTTCACATATTTTGTCAAGGGTCATCCCAATGACGAGCCGCTCAGCCCTTCTCGCCGCCTTTGATCCGCTGCCAATAGGCTTTGGCGGCCTGCTCGGTCTTGTTCTCGCCCCATTGATAATATTGCACACCCTCCAGTGCGTCGGGCAGGTACTGTTGAGCCACCCATCCGTCGGGATAGGCGTGGGGGTATTTGTAGTGCTGACCCTTCACCGCTGCGTCCTCGCCGTCGAAATGCTTGTTTTGCAGATGGCGCGGGATGGGGCCGGTGCGGCCCTTTTGAAGGTCGGCCATGGCGGCGTTGATGCCCGTTTCACCGGTGTTGGACTTGGGCGCGGTGGCCACCAGGATGACCGCGTCCGCCAGAGGGATGCGCCCTTCCGGCAGGCCCAGCATGGTGGCGGCGTCCACCGCCGCCTTGACGATGGGGATGATCTGGGGCCAGGCAAGGCCCACGTCCTCACAGGCGCAGACCATCAGCCGGCGGCATGCGCTCACCAGGTCCCCCGCTTCCAGCAGACGGGCAAGGTAATGCAGCGCCGCGTCCGGATCGGAGCCGCGCATGGATTTTTGATATGCGGAGAGGATGTCGTAGTGGTCGTCGCCGTTCTTGTCGTACCGCATGGCGGTGCGTCCGGTGACCTGGCGGGCCATTTCCCCGTCCACCCGGCGCGTTCCTGCCTCATCGGTGCGCGCCGCGGCGGCTGCCAGTTCCAGGCACCCCAGCGCCTTGCGCATGTCGCCGCCGCAGCCGTGGGCCAGGATGTCCAGCGCGTCCTCCTCCACTGTGAGGGGCACGCCGTCCATCTCGGACAGCCGCCCGGCCGCGTTGCGCAGGCCGTCGGCCACGTCGGCGGGGGTGAGGGATTTGAACTCGAACACGGCGCACCGGCTGAGCAGCGCGTTGTAAATGTAGAAATAGGGGTTTTCGGTGGTGGAGGCGATGAGGGTGACGGTGCCGTCCTCGATGCACTCCAACAGGCTCTGCTGCTGCTTTTTGTTCAGGTACTGGATCTCGTCCAGATACAGCAAAATGCCCCCCACAGCGCCCAGGGTGCCCACCTCTCCCAGCACCTGTTTGATGTCGCCGGTGCCGGCACTGGTG
>DXBV01000112.1 GCA_019116345.1 Candidatus Allofournierella merdipullorum
CTCGAAGCTCCTGCTGTTCACCTCGCCCTGGGCCATCACCTGGGCCGAGGAGCACAACCCGGAGCTGCGCCTGAGCGAGTTCGGCAACCGGGAAGAGTGATTTTTAAATGATATAAGCAGCGCCCCGGCCAAAAGGCCGGGGCGCTGCTTTTTTGCAGGGCGGCACTTCGCCCGGGGCTCTGCACCGCACGCGGCATCCCGGACACTTTTCACGACGAAGAAAAGTGTCCGTTCTGATGCGCACTACGTGCAGAGCCCCGGGCTTCGCCTTGGTTTTGCGTCCGTCCCGGGCCCGCCGGACAAAAAAAGAAAAGAGCACGTCGTTTGACGTGCTCTTTTTTGGCTCCCCCTGTTGGACTCGAACCAACGACATTGCGGTTAACAGCCGCACGCTCTACCGACTGAGCTAAGGAGGAATATTCACGCTGCTCTGTCGTGCAGCGTGATTTATTATAGCAGGGTTTTTAGGGTCTGTCAATACTTTTTCAAATGATTTTTTCAGCCGATGACGCTGCGCCAGAAATCCACCGCCCGCCGGGGCCAGCCGGCGCAGGCCAGGCCTTCGCCCAGGCCCACTCCGTGGCCCACGCCCGGGTAGGACGCGTGCTCACAGCGCACCCCCGCCGTCTCCAGCGCCGCCAGAAGCATCCGGCTGTTGGCGGGGTCCACAGTGGCGTCCGCTTCGCCCCACCAGAGGCAGACCGGCGGATACTCCGCCGTGACCTGCTGCTCCACACTGGTGGCCGCGGTCAGCGCCGGGTCGGGGTCCGGCCCCAGCAGCCGCTGGCGGCTGCCCGTATGGGTGAGGGGTTCCTCCATCGTGACCACCGGGTAGCACAGCACCAGCGCCCCCGGCCGGGGCAGGCCGTATTTCTTCCAGCCAAGGCGTTCGGCGCCGAAGCAGGCCGCCAGATGCCCGCCGGCGGACGCGCCCCACACCGAATAGCCCTCCGGCCGCAGGTTCAGTTCCTCCGCCCGGTCCAGAACGCCCCGCACCGCGGCGGCCAGATCGTCCAGCGGGGCGGGAAAGCGGGCCGCCTGTCCCACGGAATAATGCACCACAAAGGCCGCGCAGCCCAACCCGTTCAGCCGCCGGGCAAAGTCCTCCCCTTCCAGCGGGTCGGAAATTTTTTCGTAGCCGCCGCCGGGGCAGATCACCGCAAAGGGATGGCGCGCGCCGTCCAACAGAGGGTATTCGTCCACCCGCACCGGGGATTTGCCGGGATATTCCATACGCCATTCTCCTTTTTGTCAAAAAAATTGCCGCAGGATTTTTAAAGCACCCCTGCGGCAAGCGTATCACGCTTTGGCCCGTTTGTCCAGCCGCCTGTTTATTCCTCGCCCTGGGTGTAGCGCGTGCGGTAACGCAGCGGCGTCATGCCGGTGACGCGGCGGAACACCTTGGTGAAATAGCTCTGGTCATCAAAGCCCACGGCGCTGGCCACGTCGGTGACGCGCAGGTCCTCGTGGAGCAGCAGCTGCCGCGCCTTGGCGATGCGCACGGCGTTGAGGTAGTCGTTGAAGGCGGTGCCCGTCTCCTCCTTGAACACCCGGCTCAGGTAGGCCGGCGAGAGGAACACCCGCTGGGCCAGCTGTTCCAGGGTGACCTTTTCGTAATAGTGGGTCTCGATGTACTGCATGCACAAATGGATGGCGTGGGCGTGGCGCATGTCCGCGTAGCGGAACACGCTGTCCATCAGGCGGTTCACCGCGTCGCTCAGCGCGGCGCACATGGCCTCGATGTCCCCCGCCTGCCCGATGCGGCCGCGACTCTCGTGGCACAGCCGCAGGGTGGCGCCGCTCTCCGCGCCCGCCTCCACCGCCGCCCGCCCGGTGAGGGCCAGCAGCTCGCACACCCGGGATTTCACCGTGTCCAGCTGCTGGCCGGTGGCCAGCAGGATATGGCCCAGAAGCCGGTTCAAAAGGCTGCGCGCCTGGTCCTTTTCCGAGCGGCGGATGCTGCGCAGAAAGGCCTTTTCCACCGCGAAGGGATAGGGCGGCGGCGGCTCCTCCTGCTTGAGCTGCAGAATGTAGCTGTTGATCTGGCCCTGGATGGCGTCTGCCGACTGCACCTGGCGCATCCGCTCCGAGGCCGACACCTTATTCATAAAGCCCACCGCCATGAACAGCAGCGTGGACATCTGGTTCACCGTGGCCGTGGGGATGACCCGCACATTCTCCAGCTCCGCCACCACCCGGGCCCGCTGCTCCTCTTCCAGGGCCATCAGCTCGCAGTCGATGAAGTCTTCCTTTTCCACCATCAGGAACGGCCCCGCCGTGATGCGGGCGCAGCTGTCCAGCTCGCCCAGAAGGGGCGACACAAAGCAGGTCAGCCCCATGGGGCAATAATAAATGTACCGCCCGCCAAAGCGCTCGGCCTCGGCCATGCTGTAGTTCTGGGCCCGCACGCACTGGGCCGCCGGCTTTCCCGCCAGCCGGCAGATGCGGCAGGCGGAGCAGCCGTAGCCGTATTCCGCGAGGGTGGCGCCCCCTTTGTCCGACACGATGCACCCCAGCCCGGTGGAGGCGGAAAAGGCCGCCGCGCACTCCCGCGCAAGGGTGAGGTCAAAGGTTTTTTCCACGGCTGCCGCCCTCCTTTTTGGAACGCCTTGTGATGTTGATAAAATATTACCAAAAATCGCAGGCGATTACAAGCGCCGGACGGCGGGGATATGCTACCCTATGCTCAGAATGATGCGGCCGAACGCCGCCCCAAAACAAACAACGGAGGAGAGCATCCATGAGCATTCTGACCGACATTTCCGAAAATCTTCAGAAGGGCAAAGCCAAGATCGTTAAAGAGCTGGTGCAGCAGGCCATCGACCAGGGGCTGCCCGTGCAGCAGATCCTGGACGAGGGCCTTCTGGCCGGCATGGGCGTGATCGGCGAGAAGTTCAAGAACAACGAAGTGTTCGTGCCGGAAGTGCTGGTGGCCGCCCGCGCCATGAACATGGGCGCCGCGCTGCTCAAGCCTCTGATGGCCCAGGCAGGCGTGGAGGCCGTGGGCAAGGTGTGCATCGGCACCGTGAAGGGCGATCTGCACGACATCGGCAAGAACCTGGTGAAGATGATGATGGAGGGCAAGGGCCTGGAAGTCATCGACCTGGGCACCGACGTGCCTCCCGAGACCTATGTGCAGACCGCCATCGACCAGGGCTGCCAGATCATCTGCTGCTCCGCCCTGCTCACCACCACCATGGGCATGATGGAGGAAGTGGTAAAGAAGACCGAGGAGGCCGGCATCCACGACAAGGTGAAGATCATGGTGGGCGGCGCGCCCGTCACCCAGACCTTCTGCGACCAGATCGGCGCCGACTGCTACACCGCCGACGCTGCTTCCGCCGCCGACGCCGCCGTTTCCATCTGCAAGGCGTCCGCCTGATATCCGGAGGGACTTTGCCATGAAACGTGATATGAAAGCCTGGCTGGAGGCGCTGCGCGACGCCCCGGTCAAGAAGGCGATGCCCGTTCTTTCCTTCCCCGCGGTGCAGCTGATGGGCATCACCGTGCGCCAGCTTATCTCCGGCGCCGAGGCCCAGGCCGAGGCCATGGAGCTGGTGGCAAAGCGTACCGACGCCGCCGCCAGCGTGAGCCTGATGGACCTTTCGGTGGAGGCTGAGTGCTTCGGCTCCGAGATCCGCTTCTCCGACGAGGAAGTGCCCACCGTGGTGGGCAGCATCGTCACCACCGAGGAGGAGGCCCGGGCGCTGGAAGTGCCCGCCGTGGGCGCGGGCCGCACCGGCCTGTGCGTGGAGGCCATCCGCAAGGCGACCCAGCGCATCACCGACCGCCCGGTCTTTGCCGGCGTCATCGGCCCCTTCTCTCTGGCCGCGCGCCTGATGGACGTGACCGAAGCCATGGTGCTGTGCTACGACGAGCCGGACATGGTGCACATCCTGCTGGAAAAATCCACCCGCTTCATCACCGAGTACTGCCGCGCCTTCAAGGAGGCGGGCGCGGGCGGCGTGGTCATCGCCGAGCCGGTGGCCGGGCTGCTGAGCCCCGCTCTGGAGGAGGAGTTCTCCGCGCCCTACATCAAGCAGATCGTGGACGCCGTGCAGGATGACTCCTTCCTGGTGATTTATCACAACTGCGGCGGCGCGGTCATCCGCCAGATCGACTCCATCCTCTCCACCGGGGCCGCCGCCTACCACTTCGGCAACGCCATCGACATGGCCGAAATGATGCCCCACATCCCCGCCGACACCGTGGCCATGGGCAACGTGGACCCCGCCGGCGAGTTCCGGGGCGGCACCCCCGAGTCCATCCGCGCCGCCACCCACAAGGTGATGGAGTCCTGCCGGGAATACCCCAACTTCGTTATCTCCTCCGGCTGTGACATCCCGCCCCTTTCCCGCTGGGAGAACATCGACGCGTTCTTTGCCGCGGTGGCGGAGTTCTACGCACGATGAAGGGCGAATGGATGGAGGCGCTGCGCCTCCGGGTGCTGGAAGAGGGCGCGTTCCGCGCGGCCTTTGTGCCGGTGGCGGACATTTGCTTCGACCGGGCCTTCCGGGACGTGTGCGCCACCAACGCCTGCGGCAACTACGGCCGCTGCTGGATGTGCCCGCCGGACGTGGGCGGCATCGACGAGATGATGGCCGAGGCCCAAAGCTACGACTTTGCGCTGGTCTACCAGACGGTGGACCCGCTGGAGGACAGCTTCGACTTTGAGGGCATGATGGACGCCGCCGCCCGCAGCAGCCGGCTGAGCCAGAAACTCACCGGCATTTTGCGGGAAGGCTCGTTCCCCCGCTGGCTGCAGCTGGGGGCCGGCGGCTGCCATGTGTGCGAGGCGTGCGCCAAGCGCACGAACGAACCCTGCCGCCACCCGGACCTGGCCCTGGCCTCGCTGGAGACCTACGGCGCGGACGTGTCCAAACTGGCCGAGGCGGCGGGCATGAAGTACATCAACGGGCAGAACACCGTCACCTTCTTCGGGGCGGTGCTGTTTAGAAAAGGAGAGTGAGGGCGGCATGGTCACTGTCACCGTCAACGGCACAGCCTGCCGCGCCGAGACCGGCGCGCGGCTGATGGACTGCCTGCCGGCCCACGCGGCTCCCGAGACCCCCTGCGGCGGGGCGGGGCGCTGCGGCAAGTGCCGGGTGGTGGCCCGGGGTGTTTTGAGCGAGCCCTCTCCCGAGGAGCTGCGCGCCCTTTCGGCCGAGGAGCTGGCCCGCGGCGTACGCCTTGCCTGCTGCGCCCGGGCGCTGGGCGACTGCGAAGTGCTCACCGGCACAAACGCCCCCGCCTTTATCCTGGGCGAGAGCGAGGCCCTTCCCGCCCCCGCGCCCATGTTCCGCCGGGCGGGCGCGGCGGTGGACATCGGCACCACCACCCTGGCCGCCTGCCTCTACGGCCCGGACGGCACGCTGCTGGCCCAGGCCGGCAAAATGAACCCCCAGCGGCGCTGGGGCGCGGACGTCATCAGCCGCATCGAGGCTTCCCGTAAGGGCGAGGGCGAAGAACTGGCCCGGGCCGTGCGGGAGGGCATCAACGAACTGCTGGCAGAACTGTGCGCGGCGGCGGGCCTTTCCGCCGACGTGCCGGACGCCCTTGTCATCACCGGCAACACCGCCATGCTCTATCTGCTCACCGGCTCCGACCCGGACTGCCTGGCCCACGCGCCCTTCGAGGCCGACCGGCTGTTTGGGGAGACCCTCACCGGCGCGGACCTGGGCCTTTGCTGCCCCGGCGCGGCGGTGTATCTGCCCCGGTGCGTCTCCGCCTTTGTGGGGGCGGACACCGCCACCGCCCTGCTGGCCGCCGGCCTGACCCAGCGGCCCGGCGTGCATCTGCTGGCGGACATCGGCACCAACGGCGAAATTGCCTTGTGGAACGGGCAGCAGCTCTCCTGCTGCTCCACCGCCGCCGGCCCCGCCTTTGAGGGGGCAGGCCTTTCCATGGGCATGCCCGGCCGGGCGGGCGCGGTGGACCACGTCACGGTGGAAAAGGGCGCGCTGTCGGCCCATGTGCTGGGCGGCGGCGAAGCCGAGGGCATCTGCGGCAGCGGCGTGGTGGACGCGCTGGCCTGCCTGCTGGCCACCGAAGTTCTGGACGAGAGCGGCCTGCTGGACCCGGAGCCCGCGCCCGTCTGCGGCAAGGTGCAGCTGACCCAGAAGGACGTGCGGGCGGTGCAGCTGGCCAAGAGCGCCGTTGCGGCGGGCCTCGTCACCCTGACCCAGACCGCCGGGCTGGGCTTTGACCGGGTGGAAAGTCTTTCCATCGCCGGGGGCTTCGGCAGTTATCTGGACGTAAAAAACGCCGGGGCCATCGGCCTTATCCCCCAAGAGCTGGTGCCCCGCACCCGCATTCTGGGCAACGCGGCCTTGCGGGGCGCGGCGATGCTGCTGCTGGACGACGGCCTGCACGCTCCCTGCGAGGAGACGGCACGCAGGGCCGAGACCATAGACCTTGCCTCCAGCAAGGTGTTCTTTTCGGCCTACACCGACTGCATGTTCTTCTGAAAAGCGCCGGGGCGCACTTGACTTGCGGCCCGCTGCTTTTTATAATGATGGCACGCGGCATTTTTGCCGCGGACACAAAACGAGAGCAAAATCAAAGTACACTTTCGCATAAACGGGCAGGCATTGTTCAGAGAAGTCGGGTGAGAATCCCGCACGGTCCCGCCACCGTGATGCGCGCTGTGCGCGCTAAGTCGGATCGCTGAGCCTGCTTTGGTACACTTCACGATGGATGAATTGGACTGTTTTTTCAGCAAACGTCACCCTTTCGTGTGTGGAAGGGTGATTTGTTTTTGCCGAAAAACAGGAGGTAATTCCATGAAAAAACTGCTTAGTCTCATCCTCGCGCTGGCCATGGCCGCCAGCGTCGCGGGCTGCGCTGCCCAGCCGGCTTCCGGCTCCGCTTCCGCGCCCGCGTCCGTCTCCGCGCCTTCTTCCGCTGTTTCGGCTCCCGCTGCCGAAAAGCCCGCCACCGACCCCAGCGGCGCTGAGGTGAACATCCCCGACGAGATCGGCTCCGTTGTGGTGCTGGCTCCGTCCATCGCCGAGACGCTGGTGGCCCTGGGCTGCGGCGACCTCATTGTGGGCTACGACGCCCAGAGCGTGGGTCTCGCGGGTCTGCCCGAGGGCGTTCCCACCTTCGACATGATGCAGCCGGACATGGAGCAGCTGGCGGCCCTCAAGCCGGACGTGCTGTTCGTCTCCAACATGACCCTGTATGACCAGACCAACCCCTACCAGCAGCTGATCGACCTGGGCGTCTGCGTGCTGTGCGTGCCCACCGCCAACAGCATCGCCACCATCCAGGAGGACATCGCCTTCATCGCCGCCGCCATGGGCAAGACCGCCGAAGGCGACACCCTGATCGCCGACATGCAGGCGGAGCTGGACCGCATCGCCGCCATCGGCGCCACCGTGACCGAGAAAAAGAGCGTCTACTTTGAGATCGGCGCCGCCCCCAACCTCTACAGCTTCGGCACCGGCGTGTTCCTGAACGAGATGATCGAGCTCATCGGCGCTGAGAACGTGCTGGCCGACCAGGAAGGCTGGCTGGCCGTGGAGGCGGAGACCATCGTGGCCGCCGACCCCGACGTCATCCTCACCAACGTGAACTACATCGACGACCCCGTGGCCGAAATTCTGGGCCGCAGCGGCTGGGAAGGCATGAGCGCCGTGAAGGACCAGCAGGTGTTCTACATCGACAACATGGCCTCTTCCCTGTCCAACCACAACATCGTGAAGGCTCTGGACCAGATGGCCAAGGCCGTCTATCCCGACCTGTTCGCCGCGGAATAACCCATGAAGACAGCGGCTAAAATGTCGGTGCTGGCTGCTGCCGCCCTCGTCGCCCTCATATTGGGCGTCGGGGTCGGCAGCGTCTTTATACCTCCCGACGAAGTGTGCGCCATCCTCGCCCACTTCTTCTTCGGTGTGCCTCTGCCCGAGAGCATCGACCCGGTCTATCCCAGCCTCGTGTTCAACATGCGGCTGCCCCGGGTGCTGATGGCCTTTCTCACCGGCGCGGGGCTGGCGGTCAGCGGCACGGTGATGCAGTCGGTGCTGCGCAATCCGCTGGCCTCCCCCTTCGGCCTGGGCGTTTCCGCCGGCGCGGGCCTGGGCGCGGCGCTGGTCATCGTGGCGGGGGTGTCCTCCGGCCTTTTGGGGGCCTTTCTGCTGCCCGTGGTGAGCCTGTGCTTCGCGCTGGCCACCGTGGTGCTGGTGGTGGGCTTTGCCACCCGGCTGGACCGCAGCCTTTCCAACACCACCATCGTGCTCACCGGCATGGTGGCCTCGCTGTTTCTGAACGCCATCATGAGCCTGCTTTCCACCCTGTCGCCCCTTTACGCCCAGCAGATCAGCCTGTGGACGCTGGGCAGCTTTTCTTCCAAGGAGTGGAGCCAGGTGGCGGTGCTGGCGCCTGTGACCCTTTTGTGCACCTTGTTCTTTCTGCGTTTTTCCCGGGAAATGGACGTGATGACCTTCGGCGAGGAGCAGGCCCAGGCCATGGGCGTTGCCCTGCGGCGGATGAAGTGGGTGCTCATCGTGGCCATCGCGGTGCTCACCGGCACCGCCACCGCCTTTGTGGGCATCATCGGCTTTGTGGACCTCATCGCCCCCCATGTGGTGCGGCGGTTCTTCGGCGCGGCGCACCGGCGGGTCATCCCGGCGGCGGCCCTCTTCGGCGGCGCGTTCATGGTGCTGTGCGATCTGGCGGCCCGCACGCTGGTGCCCCCGCGGGAAACTCCCATCGGCTCCATCACGGCGCTGATCGGCGCGCCCTTTTTCATCTACATCTATTTTGCCGGGCGAAGGAGGCGGTGACCTGTGCTTAAAGCGGAACATCTCACCTGCGGCTACGGCGGCGAGCCGGTGGTGAAAGACCTCTCCTTCGAGGTGCCCTCCGGCGGGCGGCTGTGCATCCTGGGGCCCAACGGCTGCGGCAAGACCACCCTTTTGCGGGCGCTGGCGGGCCTTCTGCCCCATGAGGGCAGCGTGTCGGTGGCGGGCCGGGACCTCGCCTCCATGAGCCGCCGGCAGGCGGCCCAGAGCGTGGCATTGCTGAGCCAGATCAGCAGCGTGTATTTTTCCTATTCCGTCTATGAGACGGTGCTGATGGGGCGCTACGCCCACCAGGCGGGGGGCGCTTTTGCCGGCCCCGGGCCGGAGGACAAACGCATCGCCCTGGAGTGCATGGAGCGCACCGGCGTGGCCCATCTGCGCCACAGGCAGGTGACCGAGCTTTCGGGCGGGCAGCTGCAGCGGGTGTTTCTGGCCCGCACCTTTGCCCAGTGCCCCCAGGTCATTCTGCTGGACGAGCCCACCAACCACCTGGACCTGAAATACCAGGTGGAGCTGGTGCAGGAACTGAAGGACTGGGCCGCCGGGGAGGGCCGCTGCGTGGTGGGGGTGCTCCACGACGTGAACCTGGCGCTGGACCTGGCCGACCTCTTCCTGTTCATGGAGGAGGGGCGGGCGCAGTACTTCGGCCCCGCGGCGGAGTTTGACCCGGCGGCGCTGGACCGGGTGTATCAGATGGATGTGGGCGGCTACATGCGCCGCTCGCTGACGCGATGGGAGGAACTGAAATGAGTCTGTACCGAAGCCCTTACGAGGCCTACCCCTTTTTGTGCGACGCGGGCGAGGACCTGCGCTGCGACTTTGAGCTGCTCACCGACGAGATGACCAGCCGCACCGGCCTTTTGCGCTCGCTGGTGAAGGACGAGGAGCTGAAGGCGGAACTTTTGTGGGTGTGCGAGCTCATCTACCACATGAACCCCACCCTGCGCACCCGCCTCACCGTCACCGAGGAAGAGTGCGCCCACCTGCTGGAGCTGGCCGCCGGCTGGAAGGAGCGCTGCGGCGAGCGCTGCAAGCTGTTCGTGCTGACCCAGGGGTGCGAGGCCGCCTGCGTGGCGCATCTTTTGCGGGTGCAGGGCAAGCAGCTGGTGCGGCTCATCTACCGCTGGGTGGAAAAGGGCCACGAAGTGCCCGACCGCCTGCTGGACCTGGCAAACCTGCTCTCGGGCTATTTCTTCTATCTGGCCCTCCACCTCAACGAGGTGGAAGGGGTGGACGAAGTGCCCTACGTCAGCCGCAACTACCCCGCCCGGTGAACGCCATGGAACAGAACGCGAAAACCCTGATGGTGCTGGGCACCGCTTCCGGCGTGGGCAAGAGCACGCTGGTCATCGGCCTTTGCCGGCTTCTGCGCCGGCGGGGGCTGCGGGTGGCCCCCTTCAAGGCCCAGAACATCTCCGACAACGCCCATCTTCTGCCCGACGGGCGGCGGATGGCCCGCAGCCAGGCCATCGCGGCGGCCGCCTGCGGCCTTGACCCCGAGCCGGACATGAACCCGGTGCTGCTCATTCCCCGCCACGGCGGCTGCGAGGCGGTGGTGGACGGCGCGGCCGTGCCCCGCTTTGACCGGGACGCCTGCCGCGCAGCGGCCCGCCGTGCCTACGACCGGCTGGCAGAGCGCTTTGAAGCGGTGGTGGCCGAGGGGGCGGGGCTTTCGCCGCGCTCTACGGCACGCTGGCCCTGCTGGCCCCGGAGGAACGGGCGCTGGTGAAGGGGCTCATCGTCAACGATTTTTACGGCGACGCCGCTTCCTTCGGCGAGGGGCGGCGGATGATGGAAGAGGTGTGCGGCGTGCCGGTGCTGGGCGTTGTGCCCCATCTGGAACTGCGGCTGGAGGACGAGGACGCCCTGCCCGGGGCGGCCACCCTCACCCGCGACGCGCTGGCCGCCCTTGTGCCCGAGGGCATGAGCGCCGAGGACTTTCAGGCCGCCCAGTTCGACCTGCTGGCCGATGAGCTGGAAAAGAGCCTGGACACGGACGCGCTGATGGCGATTCTGGAAGGAGGGGCCGAATGAACAAAGTTCTTCCCGGGCTGCCCTTCGTGGCCTCCTACAGCGGCGGCAAGGACAGCGTCCTTGCCATCCACCGCGCCCTGCAAAGCGGCATGAAGCTGCGGGCGCTGCTCATCACCTACAACGTGGACCGGGGCCGCTCCTGGTTCCACGGCATCCCCGCCGAGGTGCTGGCGGAGGTGGAGCGGTCGGTGGGCGTTCCGGTGCGGCTCATCCGCACCACCGGCCCGGAGTACGCCGCCGCCTTTGAGGCGGCGCTGGCCGAAGAAAAGGCGCGGGGGGCCGCCGCCTGCGTTTTCGGCGACATCGACATCCAGGGCCATCTGGACTGGTGCAGCGACCGCTGCCGGGCGGTGGGCCTGGAGGCCTGTTTCCCCCTGTGGCAGGAGGAGCGGCTGGCGCTGGCAAAGGAGTGCCTTGCCAGCGGGTTCAAACCCATCGTCACGGTGGCGGACACCCGCCGCCTGCCCGCCGATTTCGCCGGCCGGCCCCTCACCGAAGAGCTGCTGGCCGAGATGGAAAAGCTGGGCGCGGACCCCTGCGGCGAGAACGGAGAGTACCACACCTTCGTGCCGGAAGGCCCCCTCTTTGCCCGGCCCATCCCGGTGGCCGTGGGCCCGGCGCAGCTGGCGGACAGCTACGCGGTGGCTCCGCTGGCCCTTCAAAAGGCATAACAAAAGAGAGCACCCCGCCGGGGATGCTCTCTTTTTTGCGTTAATAACCGCCAAACTCCTTTACCGCCGAAAGGAAGGCCTCGATGTTCTCCCAGGGCACTTCCGGCTCCAGCATGTGGGTGGGGGCGATGGTCAGCCCGCCGCCCCGGCCCACCGTTTCGATCATCCGGCGCACCGTGTCCCGCACCTCGCCGGGGGTGCCGAAGGGCATCACCGTCTGGGTGCCCACCGTGCCCAGAAAGGACAGCCGGTCGCCGTACAGCTCCTTCACCTTCACCGGGTCCATGCACTCCGGCTGCACCGGGTTGAGCACCTCCACCCCGATCTCGATGAGTTCAGGGATAATTTCGTCGATGACGCCGTCGGAGTGGTACATGGCAATGACGTCGGGGTTTTCCGCCCTGGCGGCGGCGATGGTGGCGGCGGTGGCGGGCTTGACCCAGCGCCGCCAGACTTCCCGGCTCATCATCAGCGACCGCTGGCTGCCCACGTCGTCGCCGAACACCACCATGTCCACCCCGCAGCGGGCCGCCCGCCGGGCGATCTCGCACTGGATGCGGCACATCTTGTCCATGCAGGCGGCGGCCATCTCCTCGTCGGTGAGAAAGTCCATCAGCATGTTCTCCAGCCCCCGCAGATACCAGGCCGGCTCGAACACCTGCACCGCGAAATAAGCGGCGGCCCGGCCCTCGCCGTGGGCCTTCTCCACCTGACGGGCCACATCCGCCCACCGGGCTTCGTTCAGCACGTCGGGGAAGGGGTAGGCCTCCACCTCCTCGGGGGTGGTGAAGTCCGCCATGGGGGAGTAAAAATGGGTGAAGTGGGCCACGCTGCCCCGCTTGTGCCCCACGCCCCACTCGTCGATGAAGCTCAGCTCGGCGGCGTTCTTGTGGTAGGCGGTGTAGTCCGGCATCACCGCCGGCGGCGGCAGCTCCACATACTGCACCGGCATGTCAAAGGCCTGCACCACGTCGTCGGTGCCGCAGCGGCGCAGCAGCTCCGCCTTCAGCGAATCGCAGAAGGAGAACTGAAAGGGCACCCGCTCACAGGGCCGGCGGCGCATGGCCGCCAGAAAATTCTCCCGATGGGTCATCGTGACCGCTCCTTTCTCGCGGGGGCGCCGCCCCCGTGCTCTCTGCTCTTATTGTATTTGCCGCCGCCGGGAGTTACAATACAAATAAGGACACAAAAATTTATAAAAAAGGACACAGCATCATGGAGGATTACCGGCATATCCTGCTGCGGGACGCCATCCGCATCGACCGGGTGGTGAACGCCTCCCGGCTGGAGATCGACCGGCAGTACGCCTTTGAGGGCGAGAGCCACGATTTCTGGGAGTTCCAGTACGCGGCGCTGGGCAGCGCCTACATCTACACAAAGAACGATTTCTACGAGCTCAAACAGGGGCAGATCACCTTTTTCCGCCCGGGCAAATTCCACGTGCTCTACGGCAACGGTAAGCGTCCGGCGGAACTGTGGGTGTTCTCCTTCCGGTGCGCGTCACCCCTGATGGAGAAGTTCGACGAGCTGCTGATGCCCGTCTCCGACGAGTGCCGCGAGCTGATGGAGCGCATCGTGGAGGAGACTCACAGCAGCTTTGAGGTGACGCCTCACCCGGAGGACGGCCGCATCCTGCGGCGCAAAGCCTCCGCCGCCTTCGGCTGCGAGCAGCTCATCAAGAACCGGCTGGAGGAGCTGATGCTGCTTTTGTTCCGCAGCCGGTCCGGCGACGCGCTTCCGGCGGAGCGAGAGGCCATCCTGCCCCACCGGGAGCCGGCCGGCCCTGCGGAGGAGATGCGCGCCTGCCTGCTGGCCCACACCCACTCCACCCTGAGCCTTGAACAGCTGGCGCGGACCTGCCATCTCTCGGTGACCTACGCAAAAAAGCTCTACCGGGCGGAGTACGGCGTCAGCCCCATGGCGGACTTCCGCCGCATGAAGCTGCGGGAGGCAAAAAAGGTGCTGCGCACCACCGACCTGCCCATCCGGGAGGTGGCCAGCCTCTTCGACTTCAAGAGCGTCTGCTATTTCTCGAACTTTTTCAAAAAGCACACCGGCATGACCCCCACCCAGTACCGCGCCGCCCAGAGCGCCGGGGAGCCGGCACGGTGAGCGCCCTTTAAAAAAACGGACCCTGCCGCAAACAGCAGGGTCCGTTTTCATTTCGCTTTTCAGCCGCAGCAGGGATGGTTGCCGTACTCGTCCATGCAGTCCTGGCTGGGGTCCTTCATGCACAGATGCACAGCCGCCAGCTTGAAGGTCTGGGGCAGAGCCAGGATGTTGGGAGCTTCGCCCACGAACTTCTTCTTCGCGTCCGCCAGGGCCTCCTCGAAGGCGGCGCGGGTCTTGAGACCCATGCTGCGGGCGATGCCCGGCTCCTGGGCGCCCACGATGTAGATGGCGCTGGTGTTCATCTCCGCGATGTGGCCGCAGCTCATCATGGAGAAGCCGTGGAAGGGATGGAAGGCGTTGGTGAACCGGTACTTGCGGATGTACTCCTCGTTGGTGGCGTAGTACTCGCCCAGACGGTTCATGTCCGGCAGGGTGTTCATGTAGTCG
>DXBV01000113.1 GCA_019116345.1 Candidatus Allofournierella merdipullorum
GTCATGCCTTTTTCGCTCTGATTTGCCGTCATTTTGCACAATTTTGCTTATATAAGTTTATTATTGCTCATTTTTGCAATCTATGTTACAATTTGTTTTGGGAATGTTTCGTTCCCGCTGAGTTAAAAAAAGGAGGGTCTTTTCCATGAGCAAGACAAAGGTCGCCCTGCCGGGCACCGGCTTCATCGCCAATATCCACGCCGAAAGCTACGCCCGTTTCGTCCACGACGCAGAGGTCGTGGCGGTCTATGGCCGCGACAAGGCGCACGCCGAAGCCTTCGCCGCCGCCCACGGCATTCCCGCCGCCTACGGCGACATCGACGAGCTGCTGGCCGCCGAGCAGGTGGACGTGGTGGACATCTGCCTGCCCAACTACCTGCACCATGAGGCCTGCATGAAAGCCGCCGGCGCGAACAAGCACGTCATCATCGAAAAGCCCCTTGCCCTGACGCTGGAGCAGGCGGACGAGATGATCGAGGCCTGCCGCAACCGCAATCTGAAACTGATGTACGCCGAGGAGCTGTGCTTCGCGCCCAAGTACGAGCGGGTGCGCGCGCTGGTGGAAGCGGGCGCCGTGGGCGATGTGTACATGCTCAAGCAGGCCGAAAAGCACAGCGGCCCCCACAGCCGCTGGTTCTACCAGAAAGAGACCGCCGGCGGCGGCGTGATGATGGACATGGGTTGCCACGCCCTGGCCTGGTTCCGCTGGATGAACAAGAACAACCCCGTCAAGAGCGTTTACGCCGACATGAAGACCGTGCTGCACAAGGCCACCACCGACTGCGACGACAACACCGTCACCCTGGTGGAGTTCGAGAACGGCGTGACCTGCATCGCCGAGGACAGCTGGGCCAAGCACGGCGGTATGGACGACCGCATCGAGGTCTACGGCACCAAGGGCGTTTCCTACGCCGACCTGTTCCGGGGCAACTCCGCGCTGACCTACAGCACCGACGGCTACGACTACGCCAGCGAGAAGGCCGGCAGCTCCCAGGGCTGGACCTTCACCATCTTTGAGGAGGCCTTCAACCAGGGCTATCCCCAGGAGTTGAGCCACTTCATCCGCTGCGTGCGGGAGGACGAGACCCCCTGCGTCACCGGTGAGGACGGCCGCGCCGTGCTGGAGATCATCTACGCCGCCTACGCTTCCGCCAAGAGCGGCGCGAAGGTGAATCTGCCCTTTGAGCCCAAGGGCCTGAAGTACCCCATCGAACTGCTGCTGGGGGAATAAGTCCGAAATGAAGAAACTGGTTTTTGACACGGCGGAACTTGCCGCCGGCCACGCCGCCGACACGGTGGCCGCGCTGCTGGCCGAAAAGCCCGACGCGGTGCTCTGCCTTGCAGCGGGGCACACCTCCCTTCCGGTGTTCGAGGCTTTCTTGGGCCGGGGGCTGGACTTCTCCCGCGCCCAGTTCGTCGGCCTGGACGAATGGGTGGGTGTTGGCCCCGAGGTGGAGGGCAGCTGCGCGTCCTTTCTGGAACGGAACTTCTTTTCCAAAGCGGGCGTGCGGCGGGAGAACATCCGCCTGTTCAACGCCCTCGCCGCGGATCTGGACGCCGAGTGCGCCGCCGTTGAGCGGCAGATCGAGGACTGGGGCGGCATCGACTACCTGCTGCTGGGCATGGGCATGAACGGGCATCTGGCGCTGAATGAGCCGGGCGACTCCTTCGAGCACACCGCCCATGTGGCGGAGCTGTCCGAGACCACAAAAACGGTGGCCCCGAAGTATTTTTCCGCCGACATGCCGCCTCTGCGCCAGGGCATCACCCTGGGCGTGGCGGATTTCCTGCGGGCGCGCCGGGTACAGCTCACCGTGTTCGGCGCGGCCAAGGCGCCGGTGGTGGCCCGCCTGCTGGAACTGGGCCCCACCACCGACCTGCCCGCCACCGCTCTGCACACCCTGCCCGAGGCCGAGCTGCTGCTGGATGCGGCGGCTGCCGGGGCGCAGGGCACTGAGCACTGATATCCTCACGCCGGGCATCTCCCTTCCCGGCTGTTCTCCGGCAGGACGGCGCCGCCTTCGGGCGGCGCCGTTCTTCTTGTTGTTGCGCGGTGTTCGGGGGCAAATTATAATATTTTTAAAGAAGCGTGTAACGAAAAGGCCCGTCCGGGCCACCAATGGAGTGAAAGGGGGCGCGCAGCATGGGCTCACCGCTGGAAGAACTGTTCAGCGCCTTTCACCGGGACGTGTACATATATCTTTTCAGCCTGTGCCGCGACGCCGCTTTGGCCGAGGACCTGACGGGCGAGACCTTTCTGGAGGCCGTGGGCTCCTTCGCCGCTTTCCGGGGCGAAGCGGACTGCAAGACCTGGCTGTTCACCATCGCCCGCCGCCGGTGGTTCGCCTGGCTGAAGAAGAAAAAGCGCCGTCCGGAAACCGAGGTGCTGAGTGAATTTCTGGAGTGCGGCGAGCCGGGGCCCGCGGCCCGGGCGGACGCTGCCGAGCTGTTTGCCCGGGTGCGGGCGCTGCTGGCCGCCGAACCGCCCCGGTCGCAGAAGATAGCGTCCATGCGGCTGGAAGGATACTCCTTTTATGAGATCGGCCTTGCCTGCGGCGTGAGCGAGGCCTCTGCCCGGGTCATCGACTTCCGGGTGAAAAAGCGCATCCGCGCCGCGCTGGAACAGGAGGGATACTATGAACGGTGACATCGGCTGCGAGATCTGCCGTGACCTTTTGCCGCTGGTGGAGGATGGGGTGGCCAGCGAGGAAAGCTGCACCGCCGTGCAGGCCCATCTGGAGCGGTGCCCCGCCTGCCGTGCTCTGGCCAATGGGGCCGTACCGCCCCCCGCCCCCGACGGCGAGGCCCTTCTGCGGCGGATGCGCCGCACCCTGCGCCTTCTCGCGCTGGTAGTGCTGCTGGCGGGGGCCCTGTTCGGCGTGGGGCTTTCCGGCAGCATGAATATGTTCTACAACAGCCTGCTGATGCCCGCCATGGGCGCGGCGGCCTACTGCGTCTGGCGCTGGAAGTCAGCGGCGGTGCTGCCGCCCCTGCTGGCGGGGATGAGCCTTATCTGCTGGCTCTTGCGCTGGGGCTGGGGTCTGGAGCCCGAACCCCTGCCTGGATACCTCATCTGGGCCGCTATCTACTGCGTGCTGGCGCTGGTGGGGGTGGTCATCGCGGGGCTGTTCCACTTCGCGCTGAAAAAGGAGGGCTGACGCCATGAAACGACGCATTCTCAAGCTGGCGGCCTTCGCCGCCGCCCTGGCCCTGCTGGCGGGGGTTCTGTGGTTTTCCAACGAGCTGCTGGGCAACCCGGTATCGAAATTTCTGGCCGGTCGCTCCGCCCGGGAGTATCTTTCCGCCCAGTATCCCGACGCGGATTATCAAATCGAGTCGGTCAATTACAGCTTCAAATTCGGCGGCTACACTGCCGCCGTCGTCTCCCCCACCAGCATCGACAGCCACTTCACGCTGGGGCTTTCCATGACCGGACGCATCTTGTGGGACGGCTACCACTCGGTGGAGAGCGGCTGGAATACCTGGGAGCGGCTGAACGCAGAATACCGCGCCCTGGTGGACACGGTACTGGACGACCCGGATTTTCCTTACAACGTGTTCATCGGCTTTGGCGATTTGTGGATGGAGCATGAGTACGGCGAGCCCTGGCCGCCCTATCTGCTGTACAGCGACCTGGAACTGGACGGCGAGTACGACATCCGGGAGCTGGGCAGAGCCTGCGGGCGTCTGACGCTCTATGTGCGGCAGGACGAGGTGAGCGCCGAGGAGGCGGCCCAAATTCTTTTGGAGACCCGCCGGGCGCTGGACGAAGGGAATATTCCCTTCTGGTGCATCGACTTCGTGCTGGAGCACCCCCTCACCGAGGACGGACGCCTGCCCGAAGGGGACGTGCAGCTGCGGTACTTTGCCTATGAGGACATCCGGGAGGAGGGCCTTGTGGAGCGTGTCAAGGCCGCAGACGCCGAGGCCAAGGCCTACTACGCCGCCAAAGACGCGGAGAACGCCAAGCTCGCCGAAGAGAATTCACAATAAATTTACTTCCCTGCGCCGGGCCCCGCCTTGATTTAGGCGGGGTTTTCGGGTATGCTGTAGAATAAGCATTATTTTTAAGAGGAAAGGCGGGAATCATTTGGCTTCTCCGTTTCAGTTCAATTCCGACAACCCCTTCGGCAGCGTGTTCGGCTTTCAGATGGGCGGCATGGGCAGCTCCGGCTTCCCCGGCGGCCAGCCGCCCCGCGGCCCCCGCAAGCCCCGGCGCTTTGTGGTGAAAAGCCCGGTGGCGCGGGTGCTGGTGAACCTGCTGGTGACGCTGGTCTTCGGCCTGGTTTACTTTTATCTGGAGCTTCCGGCGCTGAACTTCCAGGCAAAGGAGTTCTATGTTTTCATCTTCCTGCTCTGCGCGGTCTACTGCGGCACGGCCATCTTCACCTCCGGGTTTGAAGGCGGCGACGTACAGGGGTATTTCACCTTTGTGAAAAAGCAGTGCGCCCTGCCCTTCTTTGTGGTGGTGGGCCTGGCGGTGGCGGTTCTGGTGGGCTCGCTGCTCTCCTGGGAGGTCATCCGCGCCGGCAGCTACGCAAAGCTTTTGACGGTGGAGACCGGCGATTTCACCAGCGAGGTGGATGAGATCCGCTACGACCAGATCCCCATGCTGGACGCCGACAGCGCCCAGCGGCTGGGCAGCCGCAAGCTGGGCGAGCTGGCGGACATGGTGAGCCAGTTTGAGATCCTGCCCACCTACACCCAGATCAACTACCAGGGCCGCCCGGTGCGGGTGACCAGCCTTGCCTACGGCGACATCATCAAGTGGTTCGCCAACCGCTCCGAGGGCCTGCCCGCTTACCTCATCATCGACATGGTGACCCAGGAGGCGGAGGTGGTGCGCCTGGAGGAAGGCATGAAATACACCACCGCCGAGCACTTCGGGCGCAACCTCTACCGCCACCTGCGGTTCAACTTCCCCACCATGATGTTCGCCCAGCCGGTGTTCGAGATCGACGATGAAGGCACTCCTTACTGGGTGTGCAGCCGGGTGGTCAAGACCATCGGCCTGTTCGGCGGCACCGACATCCAGGGTGCGGTGCTGGTGAACGCCATCACCGGCGAGAGCACCTATTATGCCTATGAGGACGTGCCCAGCTGGGTGGACCGGGTGTATGCTTCCGACCTCATCATGCAGCAGTACGACTATTACGGCCTGTATCAGAACGGCTTTTTGAATTCCATCTTCGGCCAGCGGGACGTGACCCAGACCACCGAGGGCTACAACTACATTGCCATCAACGACGACGTGTATATGTACACCGGCGTGACCTCGGTGACCAGCGACCAGTCCAACATCGGCTTCCTTTTGAGCAACCAGCGCACCAAGGAGACCTTCTTCTACCCGGTGGCGGGCGCCACCGAGGCTTCGGCCCAGGCCTCCGCCCAGAGCCAGGTGCAGCAGATGCGCTATGTGGCCACCTTCCCCCTGCTGCTCAACATTGCCGACCAGCCCACCTACTTCATGTCTTTGAAGGGCGACGACGGCCTTGTGAAGATGTACGCCATGGTGAACGTGCAGCAGTATCAGATCGTGGAGACCGGCCAGACGGTGGCGGACTGCGAGGCCAACTACCGCCGGGCGCTGGCGGAGAACGGCCTCATCGACAATGGCGAGGCCGAGGTGCCCGATACCGAACACGCCGAGGCAACAGGCGTTCTGGCGGAGATCCGCACCGCCGTGATGGAGGGCAACAGCTACTACTTCCTGCGCCTTGAGGGCCAGGACGTGTTCTACACCGTGAGCGCCGCCGACAGCCCCATCGCTGTTATTCTGAACGTGGGCGACGAAGTCTCCATCGCCTACACCCCCGGCGAAGAGGGCAGCATTCTCACCGGCGTGTCGGTGGAGCGCCTCACCGCGAGCACCGCTCCGGCAATCCCCGCCGGGGAGGCCACCGGGCAGGAAGAGACCGCCCAGCCGGCCGAGACTCCCGCCGCATAAACACAACAAAAAAAGACCGCTTCGGGAAATTCCCGAAGCGGTTCTTTTTTGCTTATTGCGCCTGCCAGGCGGCCAGGGCGGCCTCGATGACCTTGTCCATGTCGTAGTACTTGTACTCGCCCAGCCGTCCGCCGAAGAGCACCTTCTCTTCGCCTTCGGCCAGCGCCTTGTACTGCTGGTACAGCGCGCCGTTGGCCTCGTCGTTCACGGGGTAGTAGGGTTCGTCCCCCACCTTCCATTCGGCGCTGTACTCCCGGCTGATGACCGTCTTGGGCTGGGTGCCGAACTCGAAGTGTTTGTGCTCGATGATGCGGGTGTAGGGGGTGTCGGCGTCGGTGTAGTTCACCACGGCGTTGCCCTGGTAGTTCTCCATGTCCAGGGTCTCGGTCTCGAACCGCACGCTGCGGTAGGCCAGCGCCCCCAGCTTGTAGCCGAAGTAGGCGTCGATGGGGCCGGTGTAGACCACCTTGTCGGCCACGGCGTCCCAGGCGGCCTTGTCCGCCAGATAGTCAACGCCCAGTTTCACCTCAGCGCCTTCCAGCATCTTCTCCACCATGGCGGTGTAGCCGCCCACGGGGATGCCCTGGTAGAGGGCGTTGAAGTAATTGTTGTCGTAGATGAAGCGCACCGGCAGCCGCTTGATGATGAAGGCGGGCAGTTCGGTGCAGGGGCGGCCCCACTGCTTTTCGGTGTAGTGCTTGACCAGCTTCTCGTAGATGTCGGTGCCCACCAGGTTGATGGCCTGCTCCTCCAGGTTCTTGGGCTCGGCCACATAGTGGGCGGCCCGCTGGCGCTCGATCTCCGCCTGGGCCTCGGCGGGGGTGATGACGCCCCACATCTTGTTGAAGGTGTTCATGTTGAAGGGCAGGTTATAAATCTCACCCTTGTAATTGGCCACCGGGCTGTTGGTGTAGCGGTTGAAGGTGGCGAACCGGTTCACATAGTTCCACACCTCGTCGTTGTTGGTGTGGAAGATATGCGCGCCGTAGCGGTGCACCTGGATGCCCTCCACCGCCTCGGTGTAGATGTTGCCGGCGATGTGGTCCCGCTTTTCGATGACCAGGCAGGTCTTGCCCGCCTCCATGGCCTTCTGGGCGAACACCGCGCCGTAGAGGCCCGCGCCCACGATGAGGTAGTCGTAGTGTTTGTTCATCCTGCTCCTCCTTAGTTGAAGCCGACCACTTTCTGGCTGATCTTATAGGCCGCCACGGCAATGGCACGGCCCGCCGCGCCGGGCAGGTTCATCACGATGCCAAAGAGGCCCCAGCGCAGCTTTTTGTAGACCCAGGGGTTGGACGTGCGGATGTAGTTCCACAGCTGGCGCTTTTTCTCCAGATGCTCCGGCTCCCCGCCCCGGATGAGCAGGATGGAGGAAACGGTGGTGATGATCTCCAGATAGTTGAACAGATACTTGCGCAGCCGGGGCTCCTTCACCGCTTTCAGGTCCACCTGCTCCAGCATCAGCTTGTTCACCCGCAGCTGCTGGTCGATGCGGCGGATCATCACCGTCTCGTTCACCGACTGGTCGTTGCGGCCGATGTAGTAGTGGTAGAGGTCCACGTCCAGGTAGTAGAGGGTCTTGACCCAGCGCATGGGCACGTAAACATAGAGGTTATCCACATAGAAGGTGTGGCGGGGCAGCTCCAGCTTGCAGTCGCGCAGAAGCTGGGTGCGGTAGATGACCGAGTGCATCAGAATGTACTGGCCCTTGCGGAAGTGGCCCGCTTCGGCCCAGGTGAAGGGCTTGCCCTCGGGCAGAACGCCCCGGTACTCCATCACCTTTTTGTGCTTTGCGCCCACTTTGTCGTAGATGTAGTTGCACACCAGCAGATCCACCGGCTCACCTTCGGCAAAGCCGCGCAGGGTGTCCAGCACCTTGGGGTAGGCCTCTTCGTCCAGCCAGTCGTCGGAGTCCGCCACCTTGAAATAGAGGCCGGTGGCGTTCTTCAGACCGGCCATCACCGCGGCGCCGTGGCCGCCGTTTTCCTGATGGATGGCCCGGACGATGCCGGGATACTTTGCTTCCAGTTCGTCGGCAATGGCGGCGGTATCATCCTTGGAGCCGTCGTCCACCACCAGAATTTCCACTTCGTCGCCGCCGGGCAGCAGCGTTTCCACGCAGTGGCGCATGTAGTCCTGAGAGTTGTAGCAGGGGACCGCAATGGACAGAAGCTTCACGCTTGTCGTCCTCCTTTGATTGTTGTTGCTGTGCGCGTCAAAAGGCCGCACACAGATATTATACACGATTTTTGGAAAAAAGGGGCACAAAATTTGCACTTTTTCTTTCCTGTCAAAAAAAGAACAGGCGTTCCTATACCTATACGGTACAGGAACGCCCGTTTTTTCATTTCTGGTCGATTTGGCGCTCAGGCAGCCTTTACGCTCTCGGGGAAGATCTTCTTGTTCACGAAGAAGAACACCACCATCGAGATGCCGCCGTTGAGCACGGTGGTGCCGATGTTGTAGATGAAGTCGGGCACCAGCAGGCCGGCCACCGCGACCCAGATGCAGTTGATGGAGTTGACGATGCAGGTGATGACGATGAACGCCGCCACATACCAGGCGATCTGAGGGCCGATCTTGCCCTTGGAGCGGAAGACGAAGCTGCGCTGGATGGGGAAGTTGACCACCTCGCCGATGATCATGGCCACCATGTAGGCGCAGAAGTAGGCAAGGCCGCCGTGGGCCTGGTCGTAGCCCAGGATGTTCCACTCAAAGGTCTCGCCGAACAGGGTCAGCGGGATGCCCGGCCAGCCGAAGGCGGTGTCGCCCAGGCCCGCAAAGGCCGCGGGCAAGAACTGCAGCATCAGATACTTGAACACGGTGATCAGATTGCTGACGATGACGAACAGGCCGCCCTCCCGCACCCATTTGGCGGCGGCGGGGTGCTTTTCTGCAAAGTCGTTCCAAAACTTCATTGTTGGTGTTTCCTCCTTGTACCAGGCGTTGTTCCAGGCCGCTCTGCGCCTGGTCGTTGCGGGGCCTTTAGCCCTTCGCGGCGTTTTTCTCGGCCTTGGCGATGCGGGAAAGGCTTCGCCAGCCGCGCCATACCTGCCCCAGGCCCTTGAAGAAGTGGCCGTTGACCATCACCAGGATGCCCTCGGCCATCTCCATGCTCACCATGCCGTTCATCATCTTGGCGATGCCGCGGAAGGGCATGTTGTAGATGAACAGGATGTTCAGGTCGGGCTTGCCCTGGGCGATGCTCTTTTCCTTCATATTGGTCAGGATGCGGCCCGCCAGCCGGGCGATGGGATTTTTGGCGTAGTACATCTGGCAGATGGCGTCGTTCATCTCCAGCAGCTTGGTCTCGTCCCACTTGCCTTCGGGCACTTCGCGGCCCAGCAGGGCGGCAAAGGCCTCGTCGGGCACATTGTCCAGCTCAAGGTCGTAGTAGCAGGCCAGCGCTTCCTTGTTCGCGGTGGCCTGCACGGCCTCGCCCGCCACGTTCACGCTGCCGGACAGGCGGATGTCGGCGCAGCTGGAGCCCACCATCACGGTGTACTCGCCGCCCTCCACCTTCCAGGCCTTGGTCTGCACATCGTACCAGCGGAAAGCCTTGTCGTCCAGGGGGATGGTGACCCGGCGGCTCTCCCCTTCCGCCAGGCGCACCTTGGCAAACCCCTTCAGTTCCTTGGCCGGGCGCAAAATCGCGCTGCCGGGCTTTCCGATATAGACCTGCGCCACCTCGGCGCCCTCCACACTGCCGGTGTTGGTGAGGGTAAAGCTGACCTCGGTCTCGCTCACCGCAAGGTCGCTGTAGGCAAAGGTGGTGTAGGAAAGACCGTAGCCGAAGGCAAAGCGCACAGGCTTGTTCGCCGTTTCAAACCAGCGGTAGCCCACGAAGGGGCCTTCCCGGTATTCGGCGGTGTGCTGACGGCCGGGCCAGTAGTGGCTCACCGGCTCGTCGGCCCACTCCAGGGGCCAGGTTTGGCTCAGATGGCCGCCGGGGCACACCTGGCCGGAGATGACCCGCAGGGCGGCCGAAGCGCCCGCCTGCCCGCACAGGCCGGTGTAGACCAGGGCCTTGCAGTGCTCCAGCCAGGGGGTCTCCACCGGGCTGCCGGCGGCCAGAACGACCACCACGTTGGGGTTCGCCGCGGCCACCGCTTTCAGCAGTTCCACCTGGTTGTTCGGCAGGCGCATATGCTCCCGGTCCAGGCCCTCGGTCTCGCTGATCTCGGGCAGGCCCATGTAAAGCAGGACGGCGCCCGCCTGTTTGGCCAGGGCCACCGCCTGTTCGGTGAGGGCCTTGTCCACGGCGTCCGCCCGGGTGAAGCCCTGGGCATAGCCCACGCTCTCCAGGGGCATCTTGCCCAGGACGTCCAGCGCGCACTCCAGCTTGGTGGGGTTCACCAGGCTGCTGCCCGCGCCCTGGTAACGGGGGATGGCGGCAAAATCGCCGATGACGGCCACCTTCGCGCCGGCGGCCAGCGGCAAAATATTCCCCTCGTTCTTCAGCAGCACCACGGCCTCCTCGGCCACTTTTGCGGCCAGCGCGTGATGGCCTTCCTTGTCAAAGCTGCCGTCGGCCTTCTCCTTCGGGGCCACCGCCAGAATGACGTCCAGCAGTTCGTCCACCCGCTGGTCCACCACTTCCTCGCTGATGACGCCCGCCTTCACGGCGGCGGCCAGCTGACGGTCGGAGTCACCGGCGGTGCCGGGCATCTCCAGATGGCTGCCCGCGCGCACGCCCTCCACATGGTCGTTGGAGCCGCCCCAGTCGGTGACCACGGCGCCATCAAAGCCCCACTCATTCCGCAGAATGTCGGTCAGCAGGGTCTTGTCCTCGTTGGCATAGGTGCCGTTGATCTTGTTGTAGGAGGACATGATGAATTTGGGCTGGCCTTCCTTGACGGCGATCTCATAGTTGGTGAGATAAATTTCCCGGAAGGTGCGCTCGTCCACCACACTGTCGCTGGCCATGCGCAGGGTCTCCTGGCTGTTGGCGGCGAAGTGCTTGGGGCAGGCGGCGATGCCCCGGCTCTGGATGCCCCGGATGTAGCCCGCGGCCAGTTTGCCGGCGAGGATGGGGTCCTCGGAGAAGTACTCGAAGTTGCGCCCGCACAGAGGGCTGCGCTGGATGTTGAGCCCGGGGCCCAGCACCACGCTCACGCCCTGGGCCACTGCTTCTTCGCCCAGAGCCGCGCCCAGCTCCTCGCCCAGAGCGGGGTCCCAGGTGCAGGCCACGGTGACGGCGGTGGGCCAGCAGGTGGCGGGCAGGCTGGCGTTCAGACCCAGATGGTCGCCCTCGCCCATCTGCTTGCGCATGCCGGTGGGGCCATCAGACAGATAGATGGCGGGCACGCCCAGCCGCTGGACGGGGCGGGTGCTCCAGATGTCCCGGCCGGACAGAAGGCCGCACTTTTCCTCCAGGGTCATCTGCTCAATGAGTTCCTTGTGTTTCATTGCAAACTCCTTGCTCTGCGGGGTTTTACGGCCGCAGGGCGGGACCCGAAGGCCCCGCCCCGGTCAGACCGAAAAAGCGAACGTTTGGTTATTCGGCGGCGCCTTCGCCCTCAGCCACAGCCACGACGGGCTGCTCGGAAACGCGGCGCTTGTAGTTCTTGACAGCCTTGATCTCCAGGGCGGCCAGGACCAGCACCAGCACGGCGTCGATGCCGTAGCCGATCAGCTGCCAGGTGGGCAGGCCGGGATTCAGGTTCTCCTCAGCGTAGGCGCGGCTGTTGACCACGGTGTAGAGGATGTTCTTGCAGGCCTGACGGGCAGCCAGCACGCCGGTGGCGCTGGTGGTGTCGGTGAGGTAGTTGGTCTCGGTGGGGTAGTTCACCAGGCAGAAGTCGGTGCCATTGCGGATGGCCTGGTCAGCGTCCATGTAGCCGTAGACGCCGAAGTAGTCGGTGAGGACCATGCCCACGAAGCCCCACTCGTCACGCAGGACGGTGTTGCACAAGGCGTTGGAGGCGCCGGCCCACTCGGTGCCGACGTAGTTGAAGGAGGACATCACCGCGTCGGCGCCGCCTTCCTTCACGGCCAGCTCGAAGGGCTTGAGGTAGATCTCGCGGATGGACTGCTCATTGGCCCAGGTGCAGAGCATGGTGTTGCGGTTGGTCTCCTGGTCGTTCAGAGCGTAGTGCTTGATGTAGGAGTACACGCCGTGGCTCTCGGCGCCCTGCACGGCCTGGGCGGCCAGCTTGCCGCTGAGCACGCCGTCCTCGGAGTAGTACTCGAAGTTACGGCCGCTGAAAGCGGAGCGGTGGATGTTCATGGCGGGAGCGTACCAGCCGGACACATCCAGGTCATCAGCCATGCGGCCGATGGAGGAACCGAACTTGTAGACGGTGTCGATGTTCCAGGTGGAAGCCATCATCACGGTGCCGGCAAAGCCGATGGAGCCCTGCTGGGTGAAGTTGTTGTTGATGGAAGCGGGGCCGTCGCAGTCGTAGGTCTGCACCTTGCCGATGCTGTTGATGGGAGCGGTCTGATAGCCGCCCATGGCGATCAGCTCGCTCATCTCAGAGACGGTGAGCTGGTCCAGGAAGGTGTCCCACTGGGGGTCGTCATAATCAAGGCCCCGCATCTGGACCAGTTGGATGTTGTTCTGGGCGCCGGTGGTGGGCATCACGTCGTCGGCGTTGTTGTAGTTGTTGGGGTCGTAGTTGGCGTTGTTCAGGAAGGTAGCCTTGTCCTCCTCACTCATGGACATGCTGGCGGGAGCGGCAGTGGCCTCGGCGTAGTTGGCGAAGTGGTCGGCGCGGGACAGGTAGGTAGCGTCGCCCTCCACGTTCTCGAACTGGTTGGTGGGAGCGGTCAGGTCGTTGGAACGGCCCTCATCGTAAACGATGGTCTCGGGCACATTGTACACGCGGCTGTCCAGCACGGTGTGAGAGTCGGAGTTGATGCTGATGACGTAGTCGCCGGCCTCCAGCACGTAAGCGGCCTCGCCGTAGGTGTCGTAGGAAGCCATGTCCTCCGCCTTGAAGCTGATGGTCAGGGTCTGGGAAGCGCCGGGCTCCAGGATGTCGGTCTTGTCAAAGGCCACCAGGTTGGCGGTGGCTTTCTCGATGCCGCCGTTGGTGTAGGGCGGATTATAGAAGACCTCCACCACGTTCTTGCCGGCCACGCTGCCGGTGTTGGTGACGGTCACGTCGAAGCTGATGGTATCACCGTCCACGGTGATGTCGCTCATAGTCTGCTCGAAGGTGGTGTAGCTCAGGCCATAGCCGAAGGGATACACAACGGTGGAGTCGTAGTCGATCAGGCCCTCGGCGGCGGCGGTCTCGTAGAACTTGTAGCCCACGTAGATGCCCTCAACGTAGTTCACGAAGCTGGGCAGGGCGGTGGTTTCCTCACCGGTGGAGAAGTTGGTGGAGATTACGGCGTGCTCGTCCATGTTGTCGTACATGAACTGGCCGAAGTTGTTGACGATGGGGGTGTTGAACAGGTCGTAGAGGAAGGTGTCCACGGTCTTGCCGGAGGGGTTCACCGCACCGGCCAGCACCAGGCCCACGGCGTCAAAACCGTTCTGGCCGGGGCAGGGAGTGTAGACTGCGGCGTCCACACCGTACTCCTCCAGGAAGCCCAGCTCCATGGCGTTGTTGGTGTTGATCAGCACGATGACCTTGTCGAAGTTGTCGCAGACCATCTGCAGCATCTCTTCCTCGCGGTTGCTCAGCTGCAGGTAGTGATCGCCTTCATCCCAGTCGTTGCCCTCGTTCAGGGTGTCGTCATACACGCCGTTGAAGTAGGAGTTGCCGGTGGTGGCGTCCCGTTCCAGCCAGCTGCCGTCCACGACGGCGGCCATATCGGTGGGCATGTCGGCGTTCTCGCCGCCGGGCCGGGAGATGACCACCAGCGCGGTGTCGGAAAACTCCTTGGCGGAGGCCATCAGCTCATCGGTGTAGGCGTTGACGTTGGGCTCGGGCAGGGTCCAGTCCTGGGCCCACATGCCCACACTGGGACGCTCGGCCTGGTAAGCCTCGTAGAAGTCCACCAGATCCTGGTTGACGTTCAGGCCGGCGTTCTTAAGGCCGGTGATCAGGTCGGTCACGGCGTACTGGTCGTTCAGAGCGCCGGAACCCACGCCGCCGTAAACGGGGGCGGTGGAAGCCCAGCCGAAGACGTTCACGTTGGCGCCGCTGGCCAGGGGCAGAGCGCCGTTGTTCTCCAGCAGGGTGACGCCTTCGCTCACCAGCTCGGTGTTGACCTCGTAGGCCTCGGCCATGCTCTCCTCGGTGATGGAGCCGCCGCCCATGGCCAGGTTGATCATGGTGAACATGGGTCCGAAGCAGATGGTGTTCACCACGATGATGACCGCCAGGCCCAGGGCGACCAGGGCGCTGCTGCGGACGAGTTTCTTCTTCGCGACGGGCAGAGCCTTGCAGGCAATGATCACCGCCAGCGCGACGACGAGAGCAACGCCCAGCACGATCAGATGGGTCTTCACGCTGGACAAAACGTTGATCACGTCTTGAATGTTGATGGCTAACATTTTGCGATTCCTCCTTGCATTGTTCCGCCGGGGGCATTCCCCCGGGCGTTATCACGGTTCCTACTTTAACATAGATTTTAGGTTCGGGCGCATCGGAGGGACAAACTGCCATTTTTCCGGCACAAACGGGAAAACGCTTTGTGCAAAAGCGCAACGAAAAGCCCGACTTGTTTGTGTAACACGCACAAGTCGGGCTTTTTTCTGGAATTTATTGGGCGGCGGAGCTGTCCTCCAGCGGCAGGAGGATCTTCAGCTCGAACCAATTTTTCCGGGTGTTCACCGTCACGGTGCCGCCGTATTTCTGGGCGGTGCGGCGGATGCTCTTGAGGCCGTAGCCGTGGTAGTCGGTGTCGCCCTTGGTGGTGAGGGGCAGGCCGTTCTCGAAGGTCAGCTCCCCTTCAAAGCAGTTCTCAAACCGCAGCAGCGCGAAGTTCTTCTGACGGGACACCGCCACATGGATGAGGCGCTTTTCCCGGTCCTCGATCTTTTTCACGCTCTCGATGGCGTTGTCCAGCGCGTTGCCCACCAGGGTGCACAGGTCCATGGGGCTCACCCCCGCCAGCACCGTGCCGTCGGCTACGGTGGTGAGATGGATGCCGTGCTTCTGGCAGTAGAGGCTCTTGCCGGTGAGCAGCACGTCCAGCACCTGGTTGCCGGTCTTGTTCTGGGCCTCATAGGTGTTGATGTCGCTCTCCATCTCGTCCAGCCAGGCGCTGCGCCGGGCGGCGTCCGGCTCGGCCCGCAGCGCGGCGATCTGGTGTTTCAGATCGTGGTATTTGCGGTTGATGAGGTCGATGCTTTCCCGCGACTGCTGGTACTGGGCGTACTGGCTGCGCAGGATGCTGTCGATGGTCTCCAGCTCATGGCGCATCTGCAGCTCCGCCCGCTGCAGATGATAGGCATAGAGGATGGCGATGCCCCCCAGATCCACCAGCGTGCGGATGTTGAAGATGTCGCTCACATACTGGCTGCTGAACGGGGTGTCCGCCTGGGTGTAGCTGAGGTTGCTGATGAGGAACGCCGCCGCGCCGATGATGGCCGCGTTGGCCAGCTCCCGGGGGGTGACGGTGATGGGATGCTCCGCCGCATGGCTGCGGGTCTCCAGCAGGAACATCAGGCCGAACACCGCGCCGTACACTACCGTCAGAAAGCCCAGCCGGGCAAGAAGCACATCCTGCCCCGCCAGGTTGGCGAAGTGATAGTAAAGCTGCCACTCCAGCGAAGCGCCGAACTCCGCCAGGATGAAGGCGCGCACGGTGTAATAACCGGCGTTCAGCGCGCCCCGGCCGCAGCCGAGGAACAGAAACAGGAACATCAGCGCGATGGCCCCCAGCATGCAGGGGATCCACCAGGCCAGCGGCACATCGTCGGTGGCAACAAGGAAGACGCTCTGTGCCGCCAGCATGCCCGCCGCGATGCCCCAGAAGCGCAGGCTGGAGCGTTTTGCGGGCCGCAGCGAAAGGATGTAGACAAGGCAGGCCAGCCACTCGGCCAGCGCCGTATACAGGCGGGGGATGTCCGCCAGATCGCCCGGGTTCATTTGACCACCTCGCCCACATAGTCGGTCAGCGCCGCCAGGAATTCATTCTTGCGCCCGCGGCTGATGGGCAGGGCCCGTCCGCTCACGATGGCACAGCCGTCGCGCACGCCGTCCACATGCTCCAGATTCACAAGGCAGCCCTTGTTGCACCGGAAAAAGCCGAAGCTCTCCAGCTTTTCCTCCACCTCCCGGATGGTGCCGGTGGTGGTGTGCTCTTCCCCTTCGGTGACGAACACCAGGTTGTGGCCCTGGCTCTCCACATACAGGATGCTGGAGATGTCCAGCTTGCGGGCGCCGCCCCGGATGGCGATGGTCATGTAGCGCCGCGCCCGGCGCTTCATCCGGCCGATGGCCCGCTCCAGCCGCTGGCTGAAGGCGAAGTAACTCACCGGCTTGAGCACATAGTCCAGCGCGTCCACCGCATAGCCCCGGATGGCGTACTGGGCCATGTTGGTGATGAAGATGATGACCACCTCCGGGTCCACCTTGCGGATCTCTTCGGCGGCGGTCATGCCGTCCATGAACTTCATCTGCACGTCCATCAGAATGATGTCGTACTGGGCGCGGTAGTTCTCCAGGATCTCGTCGCCGTCGCAAAAGCGCACCGTCTCAAACTCCTCGCCGCTCTCCGCGGCGTAGCGGGCCAGATATTCTTCCATCTGCTTCGCGCAGGAGTCCTCGTCCTCCACAATGGCGATGCTGATCATGGGCGTCTCTCCTTTCCTGAAATGTTGTTCGGCCGGCAGGCCGTACATTCTTTGGAACAAGTGAACAAGGCAGCGCCCGGCGCAATGGGCAAACTGCCGAAAAGGGCGGCAAACGGCGCGGCAGCAAAGCCAAGGCTGCCCGCCCCGGCCAAGCAGCCGCGCCGCGAAAAATTGCTTGTTTTGAAGGCCCGGTCAGGGAATGAACACGCCGTGGATGGCGCTCACGGCCCGGTCGGCCTCTTTTTCGTCGATGATGACGCTGATCTTGATCTCGCTGGTGCTGATCATGTGGATGTTCACGTTGGCCTCGAACAGGGCCTCGAACATACGGCTGGCCACGCCGGGGTTGGACTGCATGCCCGCGCCCACAACGCTGACCTTGGCGTAGTTCTTTTCCACCTTGATCTCCTTGCCGCCGAAGCGGGGCTGGTTCTCCTTGAGCACCTCCACCGCGTTCTCGGCCTCGCCCAGAGGCACGGTGAAGATCAGATCCTTATTGCCGCCGCGGCCGGTGGACTGCAGGATGATGTCCACGTTGATGTTGCGGCTGGCCAGCGCGCCGAACACTTTGAAGGACATGCCCGGCACGTCCGGCACCTCCATGATGGAGATCACCGCCACGTCGGTGTCCTTGGCAACGCCCTTGATGAGCATTCCTTCCATATCGTCTGCTACCTCCTTCACGATGGTACCCGGCACCGGGTTCAGGCTGGAGAGCACTTCCAGCTCCACGCCGTATTTCTTGGCAAGTTCAACGCTGCGGTTGTTGAGGACCTGGGCGCCCAGGCTCGCCAGCTCCAGCATTTCGTCAAAGGTGATCTGCTCCAGCTTGCGCGCGCCGGGCACCTTGCGCGGGTCGGCGGTGTAAACGCCTTCCACGTCGGTGTAGATCTGGCAGCGGTCGGCGTGCAGCGCGGCAGCCAGCGCCACGGCGCTGGTGTCGGAGCCGCCCCGGCCCAGAGTGGTGATGTCTTCCAGGCGGTTCATGCCCTGGAAGCCCGCCACCACAACCACGCGGTTGCGGGCCAGTTCGCTTTCCACCCGCTCGGTATCCAGCCGGCGGATGCGCGCCTTGGAATAGGCGCGGTCGGTGATGAAGCCCGCCTGCCAGCCGGTGAGGCTCACCGCCTGCACCCCCAGCTCGCTCAGAGCCATGGCCAGCAGCGCGATGGAGATCTGCTCGCCGGAGGCCAGCAGCATATCCATTTCACGCCGGCTGGGCTCGCTTGTGATCTCGGCCGCCTTGGCGATCAGGTCGTCGGTGGTGTCGCCCTGGGCGGACACCACCACCACCACGTCGTTGCCGGCCTTCCGGGTGGCGGCCACGATGCGGGCCACGTTGAACACCCGATCCCGATCGGCCACGGAACTGCCGCCGAATTTTTGCACGATCAAGGCCAAATTTCCTCAACTCCCTCTCTCAAAGTGCCTCCCTGCATATATGTATGCGTCGGCACGGTCTTATTCTACCACAGCGCCGGTGTTATCCGCAAGCATTCGCCGCAGCGAGAACGCCAGCGTCTCCGGCGTCTCGGCCAGCAGCTCCTCTGCGCGGCCGAAGAAATCGCTGTTGTCCCGGTGGACCACCGCCATGATGGTGGGGCCTGCGCCGGAGATGTACACCGCATAGGCGCCCAGGTCCCAGGCCAGCTCAAAGATGCGCTCGCCGCCGGGGATCAGGGGCAGACGGTACTGCTGGTGCAGCGCGTCCTTGGTGGCCACCTTCAAAAGTTCGTAGTCGCCGTCGCAGAAGGCGGCGGTGGCCAGCGCCGCCCGGGACAGGTTGTACACCGCGTCCGCCCGGTCCACCGTTTTGGGCAGAGCCGCGCGGGCCTTCTCGGTGAGCAGCTTGAAGTTGGGGATGAAGGCCGCGAAGGCCAGCTCCTCGTCGATGGACTTGCGCACGCTGTACACCTGGCCCTCGTCGTAGACGCTGGTGACAAAGCCGCCCAGCATGGCGGGGGCCACGTTGTCCGGGTGGCCCTCGATGCTGGTGGCCAAGGTGAGCATCTGCCGCTGGGTCAGCGGCGAGCCCAGCAGGGCGTTAGCGCCCAGAATGCCCGCCACGATGCAGGCGGAGCTGGAACCCAGGCCCCGGGCCATGGGGATGGGGTTCTCCTGGCGGATGCGGATGCCCTTCAGGGGCTGGCCCAGCTGGTCGAACACCGCCTTGGCCGAGCGGTAGACCAGGTTGCCGGTGCCGGTGGGGATGAGCGTTCCGTCGCTGGCCAGAATGTCGATGCGGTCGCACTCTTCCAGCGTGACGGTGTTGTGCATGGACAGCGCAAGGCCCAGCGCGTCAAACCCGGCGCCCACGTTGGCGCTGGTGGCGGGCACGGTCACCTTTACCATCAGTATCCCTCCCTCAGTCGCTGAGCTGGCGCAGCACCAGCTCCACCTTGCCGCCCAGGGCGGTCACCTTGCGGGCGGCCTCCTCCAGACCGCGTGGGTCGATGCGGGTCACAAGATAGGCCGCCTCGGCGCCGTCGTCGCTCACCAGCTCGCCCTCGCCGTACAGCGCGGGCAGCACGGTGGCGGGCAGCCCCTTCACCCGCACATAGCAGGCGGCGGGGGTGGGGTCTTCCAGAAGGCCGTCAAAGGGCTCGCTGGGCAGCCAGAACAGGCTGTCGTGGACCGAATCGCCCTGTTTGAGCGCGTCGATCACGTCCGCCACCACCGCGCTGGCGGTGGGCAGACGTCCCGCGCCCTTGCCATAGAACACCACATCGCCCAGCATGTCGCCCTTCACCAGCACCGCGTTGAACACGTCGTCCACGCCGGCCAGCTGGTTCGCACGGGGCACCAGCATGGGTTCCACCGCCGCGGTCACATGACCCTCGGCGTCCTGCCTGGCCCAGGCGATGAGCTTGATGACACAGTCCAGCCGGGCCGCGGCGGCGATGTCCGCCACGGTGATGGCGCGGATGCCCCGGGTGGGAATGTTTTTGGGATAGAAATGCCGCCCAAAGGCGATGCTGGCCAGAATGGCGATTTTCCGGCAGGCGTCGGGGCCGTCCACGTCGTCGCCGGGGTCCTTGGTCTCGGCGTAGCCCAGTTGCTGGGCAATTTTCAGCGCCTCGTCAAAGCCCATTTCCTCCCGGGCCATCTTGGTGAGCATGAAGTTGGTGGTGCCGTTCACGATGCCCTGCACCTGGGTGATGACGTTGGCCGCCAGGCACTGGTGCATGGGGGTGATGATGGGGGTGCCGCCGCCCACGCTGGCCTCAAAAAGAAAGGCCACGCCCTTCTCCCGCGCAAGAGCCAGAAGCTCCGCGCCGTAGGTGGCCACCATCTCCTTGTTGCTGGTCACCACGCTGCGCCCGCTCTCCAGCGCCTTGCGCACATAGGGATAGGCGAATTTGGTGCCGCCGATGGTCTCCACCACCACGGTTATCTCCGGGTCGGCCAGAATGGTGTCGATGTTATCCACAAAAAGGGCGGCGTCGGGGTGGCCGCTGAAATCCCGGATGTCCAGGATGTATTTTACCTCCACCGGCTGGCCCGCGCGGCGGCTGACGCTGGCCGCGTTGCGGCGCAGCACTTCCAGCACACCGCCGCCCACGGTGCCGAAGCCCAGGATCGCGATTTTTGCCATAGATCCGTTCGTTCCTTTCCTGCTTTGCGTTTGCGCCGGACTCACACGCCCTGGCGGATCTCCACCACCGTGCGCTGGCGGCGGAGCTTCTGGAGCATCTCCTCCACGCTCATCTGCATGGTGTCGGTGCGCACGCTCACCGCCACCTGCGCCGCGCCGCTCTCCGGCGTGGACTGATTGATGGTGACCACGCTGCCGCCCGCCGCGCTGATGCCTGCCAGCAGCGCCTGCAAGGCGCCGGTCTCGTCCAGCAGGGTGGCCAGCACGGTGATGACCTTGCGGTTGTTCCGGGCATCGAACACGCAGTCTTTGTACTTATAAAACGCGCTGCGGGACAGGCCCGCCTGCCGCGCCGCCGACGAGATGTTGCGCACCGTGCCGCTGGCCAGCAGCTCCTTGGCCTTGAGCACCTTGATGAAAACATCCGGCAGAACGCTTGCGTCCACCAGCAAGAAACGACGTTCCATACCTCTCCTCCAAAATCCCCGCCGCCGGGGCGCGATTGTACTCGATGAAAGCACATTTGTGTCCAAAGGTGTTACAATGTTTATACTATACCACTTTGCCACGCCAAAGTGCAAGGGTGAAACCGGCTGCGCCGCGATTTTCGGCAAATGGAGCAGTTTGGCCCCCCGCGGGGCATTTCGTTTGCACACAATACACAAAGGGCCCCATCTGTGCGCAAATCGCGCACAGATGGGGCCCTTTTGTTTTTCACTTACGGATGCATGGTGCAGTAGCCGGGCATGTTGTCGGCGGTGTAGTAGCCCACCGCGGTATTCGGGCAGTTCACGGCAAGTTCGCCGCTGTCCGCGCAGAAGCGGGCGGTCTGCACATCGTCGCTCACCGGGAAGCTCTTGGTCTCCAGGTCGGCCTGGATGGTATCCATCAGCTGTTTCCACGCCTTCTGGATGGGCTTTGCATTCTGGCCGCGCTTCACCGCAGTGATATCGTAGGGCTGATCATAGCCCCACCACACACCGGTGACATAATAGGGAGTCAGGCCAACAAAGGTGAAATCGTGGTTGTCGGTGGTGGTACCGGTCTTGGCGGCGGCCTCCATCTCACCGGCAGGCTTGATGGACGTGCCGGCGGTGCCGTTGGGGCCCAGAACCCCCTGCAGCAGCCGGTTCATGATCATGGCGGTGCTGGGCTTGATGGCCTGGGTGTGCACCACGTTGACGGTGTTGTCCAGCAGCACCTCGCCGGTGACGGCATTCTCCACCACGGTGTAGAGGTGGGGGGTGACGTACTCGCCGCCGTTGCCGAACATCTGGTAGGCACCGGTGAGCTCCATCAGACTGATGCCCTGAGAGAAGCTGCCCAGCACCATGGGGGCGTAGTCAGCGTCCGCCTCGGTGAGATGGGTCATGCCCAGAGTGTCGTGGGCGAAGCTGTACATATAATCCTTGCCCACACGCTGGCCCACACGCACGGCAATGGTGTTCTTGGAACGGGCAATGGCGGTATTCACAGTGACCAGCGCGCCGTCGCCGAATCCTTCATAGTTGGTGGGCCAGTCCTGCCAGATGCCGGGATTGGCCAGCACCTCGGGGGCGTCGTTCTCGTACATCTGGGTGCCGAGCTGAGGATAGGAAGACCGATACTCCTTGGCAACGATCTTGCCCACGCCCAGGTCGGGCAGAGCGCTGGAGTAATGGATGAGGCCGGAGTCGATGCCCAGGGAGTAGGCCGCCAGCGGTTTCATGGTAGAACCCACCGACCGCTGGGTGCCGCCGTACTCGGGGGCCACCGCCCGGTTGAGGCCCAGGTCGGTGGTCTTTTCGCCGAGACCGCCCACCAGCGCCAGCACCTGGCCGGAGTAGTCCATGGTGAGCATGGCCGCCTGGGTGCGGGCGTTGTAGTAGTACACCGGCTCGCCCTTGGAGTTGGTGCCGGTCTTATAAGTGCCGTCATCGTTCACAACGATGTTTTCCAGCTCGGAGGGCTCGGGCACCTGGCTCTGGAGGATCTCTTCCTCATGCCACAGCGCCGGGATGGCGTCGTCGGCATTGAGCATGATCTTCTCCATTTCCTCCTGGATGTAGGGGTCCATGGTGGTGTAGATGCGCAGACCGCCGTTGTAGATGAGATTATGGGCCTCGGCGGCGGTGTAGCCCAGCTCGTCCTGAAGCTGCTGCTGCAGCATCTTGTACACCGCATCGGCAAAGTAGGAGTTGTTGGAAGAGGTGGTGACCACCTCGGCCTCCTTCTCCTCCGCCAGCACCAGCGGGCTGTTCACCGCGTCGTTGTACTCGGAATCGGTGAGTTTGCCCTGCTCGTGCATCAGCTGCAGGATCCAGTTGCGGCGCTGCAGGTGCTGCTCGGGGTTGGTGTAGGGGTTGTAGCCGGTGGGATTCTTGGTGATGGCCGCGATGCTGGCGCACTCCGCCGCAGACAGCTGCGCCAGATCCTCGATGCCGAAATAGTTGGACGCGCCCGCCTTGACGCCGGCGATGGAGCCGGACAGGCTCACCGTGTTCAGGTAGGCTTCCAGGATGGTGTCCTTGTCATAGCGCTTGTCCAGGCCCAGGGCGCGGAAAATTTCCCGCAGCTTGCGGTCCACCGACACGTCGTCGTCGTCCAGGATGTTCTTGATGAGCTGCTGGTCCAGGGTGGAAGCGCCCTGCATGCTGTCATAGATGGGGAAGCCCAGTTTGGTGGCGATGTAGTTGACGCCGGCGGCAAAGGTACGTTTGAAGTTCACGCCGCTGTGCTCGTAGAAGTCCTTGTCCTCCACGCAGATAAAGGCCCACTTCAGATAGGGGTTGGACTCGATCTCCTGCAGGTCCACCCACTCGCGGTCGTTGCTGTCGTGCCATTCCTCAACCACCACCCACTCGCCGGTGTCGTGGTCCCGGGCCAGCAGCTGGCTGGTCTGGGCCAGCTCCAGGTTGGTCAGGTCCAGCAGTTCGGCGTCGTTGGCGGTGATCTCCACGGCGTAGAGGCTCAGCAGAACGGCCAGCACACTGCCCACCATAACGCCCAGGCAGATGCAGGCGGCAACGAACTTCATGAAACCCTTGAAGATGCGCATGCCCTTGGACTGCTTCTTGCCCCGGGGCCCGTGGGAACCATTGCCCTCCCCCGGCTCCTGGCCCGCCGGGCGCGCGGTGCGCCGGGGCGAAGAGGAGATGCGGGAAGGCCCGTTCTTGGAGCTGGCGGTGCGGCCGGAGCCGCTGTGGGAAGCGCTGCGGCCGGAGACCGGGCGCTCACCGGAAGAAGCGCGGGACGCGGCAGAGCTGTGGGAGGTGCCGCTGCGGTTGAGTTTCCGGCCCTGGGCGGAACCGGTGGAGCCGGCGCTGTGGGCGCCGGAGGTGCCGGAACCGTCGGGACGACGGATGCTGCGATGCTCGTTGGATTCTATGAGGACCGCCTCCTTTGCGGAAAAATCGGTGTGTACTCAGCGGCCCGGCACGTCTTTTCGCGCAAACGAAAACAGACGGCCGCGGACCGCCATGGTGGTATTATACCACAACACGCCCCCGCAAGTACAGTGAAATCCCCCTGAAAATTGTATGAACGGCCCGGGCAGGGCCCATACTGGCCGTGAAAGGGGGTCTTTTTCATGACAAAGATCTGGGTGGCGCTGCTGGCGGTGCTGTGCGCCGCGAGCCTTGCATTGAGCCTTTTCTGGATGGTCCGGCCGGGGCGCACGCCGCCGCAGGAGACGTCCTCGGCGGCGCCCTACCTTTTAAAAGATCACGGCGGCAGGCTGGCGGTGTTCGCCCCGGGAGCCGACGAACCGCTGCAGGTGTACGACATCTACACCCACCTTTTGCCCGAGCAGGACGTGGCCGCGCTGCAAAAGGGCATCCCGGTGGAGAGCGAGGAGCGGCTGGACCGGCTGCTGGAAGACTTCGGGGCCTGACGGCAAAGGCTTTCTCGGTTGCTTTTGTACGGGGGCTATGGTACAATGATTTTGTAAAAATTTGTAAACAAACGGAGGCGTCACCGTGGATCTTTTGCGCAGTGATTTCGACCCCGCCCTGGTCTTGCAGCAGAAGCGGCGCATCAAGCGCGAGCTTTTGCAGAAAGAGGGCCTCGTCCCCAAGAAAGTGGCTCTGATGAGCGGCAGCACCATCGGCGAGATCAAGAACATTCTGGAACTGTTCCTGCTGGCCAACGGCATCCGGCCGGAATTCTACGAGGGCGGCTATTCCCTGTTCTTCGAGAATCTGGTGTTCGACGACGGCTCGCTGAAGGCCTTCGCCCCGGACTTCATCTACATCCACACCAGCCAGAGGAACATCAAGCTCTGGCCCGAGGCCGAGGACGACGCCGCGGCCTGCGAGGAAAAACTGAACGCGGAGTTTGCCCGCTTTGAGCAGGCGGTCAAGGCGGCGCTGGGCTTCGGCTGCCCGGTGGTCATCAACAACTTCGACCTACCCCTCTACCGGGTGATGGGCAACCGGGAAGGCGTGGACGTCCACGGCCGGGTGCGCTTTGTGCGCAAGCTGAACGAGAAGCTGGCGGCGCTGGCCGAGGCCACCCCGAACCTGTACATCAACGACCTGGCTTACCTCCAGGCCCTCTACGGCATGGACCGGTTCAGCGACCCCACCGCCTGGTACGCCTACAAGTACGCGGTGAGCCTGGAGTGCCTGCCCTACCTGTGCCAGAGCGTGGCCAACATCATCAAGAGCCTGCTGGGCAAGAACAAGAAGGCTCTGGCCCTCGATCTGGACAACACCCTCTGGGGCGGCATCATCGGCGACGACGGCGCCGAGGGCATCGTGATGGGCAACGAGACTCCCGCCGGCATGGCCTACGCCGAGTTCCAGGGCTATCTGAAGGCTCTGGGCAAGCTGGGCATCCTGCTGAACGTGTGCAGCAAGAACGAGGAGTCCATCGCCCGCACCGGCTTTGACCGTGCGGACAGCGTTCTGAAAGCGGACGACTTCCTCTGCTTCAAGGCCAACTGGGACCCCAAGCACCTGAACATCGCCGCCATGGCGGGGGAGATCAACATTCTGCCGGAGAGCTTCGTCTTTTTGGACGACAACCCCGCCGAGCGGGAGATCGTGCGCCGGGAGCTGCCCATGGTCACGGTGCCGGAGCTTTCCTGCCCCGAGGAGTACATCGCCGCCATCGACCGGGCGGGCTACTTTGAGGTGACCACCCTCTCGGCGGACGACAAAAAGCGGGCGGAGATGTACAAGCAGAACGCCCAGCGCGCCCAGCTGGAGCAGAGTTTTGGCAACTACGACGACTATCTCAAGAGCCTGGACATGGTGTGCGAGATCGGCGCCTTCGACGCGCCCCACGCCGAGCGCATCACCCAGCTCATCAACAAGACCAACCAGTTCAACCTGACCACCCGCCGCTACACCGCCGCCGAGGTGGAGAGCCTGCTGGACAACGACGAGTACATCACCCAGTACGGCCGCCTGGTGGACAAGTTCGGCGACAACGGCCTTGTCACCGCCATGATCGGCCACAAGCAGGGCGACGTGCTGGAGATGGACCTGTGGATCATGAGCTGCCGCACCTTCAAGCGCCGGCTGGAGCACGCCATGTTCGACGAACTGGTGCGCCGGGCCGCCGCCGCGGGCGTCAGGACCATCGTGGGCCACTACTACCCCACCGCCAAAAACTTGCTTGTGAAGGATTTTTATGCTACAATCGGCTTTGTAAAAACCGCCGAGGACGAGGCCGGCAACTGCACCTTTGAGTTCACCGGCTTCGAGGGCTACCAGCCCCAGTGCGGCGTGATGGAGATCAAACGGGTCTGACCCGAAAAGGAGCGTTCAAACAATGGATAAGCAGAGCATTTTCGAGGCCGTGCAGGAGATTTTCCGCGACAACTTCGACGACGAGGAACTGGTCATCACCCGCGAGACCTGCGCCGACGACATTGAGGACTGGGACAGCCTGGAGCAGATCAACCTGCTCACCGCCATGGAGAAGAAGTTCGGCCTCAAGTTCAAGCTGGAGGACGTGCGCGGTCTGGAGAACGTGGGCGACCTGCTGGATCTGATCGAGCGGCTCACCGCCTGATTTTACGCAGCCAAAAGGCCGGGCACCTGCCCGGCCTTTTTTGAAGAAAAAGGAGTTTTTTCACCCATGAACAGCTACACTCTGGCCGACATCGCCCCCGGCATGACCGAGAGCTTCACCGTCACCGTGACCGAGGCGATGATGGACGCCTTTTACGCCGTTTCGGGCGACAACAGCCCCATCCACATGGACGCGGACTACGCCGCCGGCCGGGGCTATCCCGGGCGGGTGGTCTACGGCATGCTGGGCGCCAGCTTTTTCTCCACCCTGGCGGGGGTCTACCTGCCCGGTGAGCACTGCCTGCTCCACAGCGTGGAGGCCAAGTTCGCCAAACCCGTTTTCATCGGCGACACCCTCACCGTCACCGGCAAGGTGACCGAGGTGAACGACACCTTCGGCGAGATCACCGTCAAGGCGGTCATCGAGAACCAGAACGGCCAGAAGGTCACCCGCGGGCTCATCAAGGCCGGCGTGGCGAAATAAGGAGGACATATGAGCAACGTTTATCTCATCACCGGCGCGTCCAGCGATGTGGGCTGCGCCCTCATCCGCCGCCTGTGGCAGCCGGGGGATCTGTTCATCGCCCAGGGCGCGGGCGACCTGGGGGGCCTGGCCGAACTGTGCAAGGAGCACCCCGGCACCATCCGCACCTACGACGTGGATCTGACCAACGAAAAGGCGCTGGAAGCCTTCATCGCCGACGTGCAGGCCACCTGCCCCGCTCCCACCCACTTTGTGCATCTGCCCGCTTTGCGGGTGGTGAACACCAAGTTCAAGAAGTTCGACGAAGAGCGCTTTGAGAAGGACATGAGCGTGCAGCTGCGCAGCGCGGTGGCGCTGTGCAAAGCCTTTGTGCCCGCCATGGCCAAGGCGAAGAAGGGCCGGGTGCTCTTCATGCTCACCAGCTATCTGCTGGGCCTGCCCCCCAAGAACACCGCCGCCTACATCATGGTCAAGAGCGCCCTGGGCGGCCTTGCCAAGAGCCTCGCGGCGGACTACGCTTCCTTCGGCGTCACGGTGAACTGCGTGGCTCCCAGCATGATGGAGACCAAATTCCTGGCCGGCACCAGCGACCTGATCGTGCAGGCCAGCGCCGAGTCGAACCCCATGGGCCGCAACGCCACCCCGGCGGACGTGGTGCCCGCCATGGCGTTCCTGCTCAGTGACGAAGCCGGCTTCATCACCGGCGTTACCCTGCCCATCACCGGAGGGAGCGCCCTGTGAGCGCCCCGGTGCTGCGTCTCGCCCGCCCGGACGAGGCCCAAAAAGTGGTGGATTTCATCAACGCCAACTTCGACTGGCGGCTGCCCCTTGTCAACCGGGAGGAATATTTCAACTTTTATTACAAAAGCGGCGAGCAGCTGCAGTTCGCCCTGGCCGAAGCGGAGGGCGCGCTTGTGGCCGTTGCCGGCTACATACGGGCCTCAAACGCCCCCGACGCCGACATCTGGGTGTCGGTTTGGGTGGCGGCCAAGGGGCACAACGGCGTAGGGCTGGAACTGATGGACGCTCTGCCCACCCTCACCGGCGCGCAGGTGGTGGCCTGCAACAACATCCGCCCCAAGACCATGGCCTTTTACCGCTTTCTCGGCTGGTACGCCGACCGGGTGGGCCACTTCTACCGGCTGGCGGGCCTTTCCGAATACCGGCTGGCCCGGGTGACGGACGCCACCGTGCTGCCCGCCGGGGGTGACCTTGCATTGGAACCGGTGGAGAGCGCCGAAGCGCTAGCTGCGCTGGGCATGCCGGCCAGCCCCCACACCCCCCGCAAGGACGTGTGGTACATGCAGCGGCGGTACTTCGCCTTCCCCCACCTGACCTATTCGGTCTACGCCGCGAAGGCAGGCGGGCATCTGCTGGCGTATCTGGTCTGCCGCGTGGTGGACAGCGGCCAGGGCAAGGCCCTGCGCATCGCCGATTTTGTGGGCGACACTTCCCTGCTGCCCCGGCTGGGGGCGGCCATCGACGGGCTTTTGAAGCAAAGCGGCGCGGAGTACGCCGAGTGCTACTGCGCCGGGGTGGACCCGGCGGTGATGGCGGCGGCGGGATTTTCCGAGCGCAAAGAGGGGGATGCAAACATCCTGCCCAACTACCTGCAGCCGCCCCTGTTTGAGAACACCGAATACTACTACTTCACCAGCGACCCCGACCGCTTCGTGCTGTTCAAGGCCGACGGCGACCAGGACCGGCCCAATCTGCCCGCGGACTGAGGGCGGCAGGCAGGCCCCGGGGCGCAAGATCCCCCGTCTTTTTCCGCCGGCAGCGGGCCGGCGGCACAAACATAAAGGAGACATTGGTATGAGCATTATGGTACTGGGCATTGCCGGCGGTACCGGCAGCGGAAAGACCACGCTGACCAAGCGGCTGAAGGAGCGCTTCGGCGACCAGATCAGCGTCATCAGCCACGACAACTACTACAAGCGTCAGGACGAGCTGACCTACGAGCAGCGGTGCCTGACCAACTACGACCACCCCAACGCCTTTGAGACGGAGCTGATGGTGGAGCACATCAAGGCCCTGAAGGCGGGCGAGACGGTGCTGTGCCCGGTGTACGATTTCTCCCAGCACAACCGCTCCGATGACTTCATCCAGATCCACCCCGCGCCGGTGATCCTGGTGGAGGGCATCCTCATCTTTGCCAGCCCGGAGCTGTGCGATCTGATGGACATCAAGGTGTTCGTGGACACCGACGCCGACGTGCGCATCCTGCGGCGCATCGTGCGGGACGTGAAAAAGCGCGGCCGCACGCTGGACAGCGTGGTCACCCAGTACCTGACCACCGTGAAGCCCATGCACGAGCAGTTCGTGGAGCCCAGCAAGCGCCGGGCCGACCTCATCATTCCCGAGGGCGGCAAGAACCCGGTGGCGGTGGAAATGCTCATCCACCGGCTGGAGAGCCATCTGGCAAACGAGGGGAAGAAATAACAAAAGCGCCGCGCCCGGTCAAA
>DXBV01000114.1 GCA_019116345.1 Candidatus Allofournierella merdipullorum
CACCGGTGCTGCCCAGATGGACGGCGCTATCCTGGTCGTGTCCTCTGCTGACGGCCCCATGCCCCAGACCCGTGAGCACATCCTGCTGAGCCGTCAGGTTGGCGTGCCCTACATCGTTGTGTTCATGAACAAGGTTGACCAGGTTGACGATCCCGAGCTGCTGGATCTGGTCGAGATGGAGATCCGCGATCTGCTGAGCGAGTACGACTTCCCCGGCGACGACACCCCCATCATCAAGGGTTCCGCCCTGGCCGTGCTGGAGAGCACCTCCACCGACATCAACGCTCCCGAGTACAAGTGCATCCTGGACCTGATGGACGCTGTCGACAGCTACATCCCTACCCCCGACCGCAAGGCCGATCTGCCCTTCCTGATGCCTGTTGAGGACGTGTTCACCATCACCGGCCGCGGCACCGTGGCTACCGGTCGTGTGGAGCGCGGCATGATCAAGGTCGGCGAGGAAGTTGAGATCGTCGGTCTGAAGGAAGAGAAGATGAAGACCACCGTTACCGGCCTGGAGATGTTCCGCAAGCTGCTGGACGACGCCGAGGCCGGCGACAACATCGGCGCTCTGCTCCGTGGTGTGCAGCGCACCGACATCGAGCGCGGCCAGGTTCTGGCTAAGCCCGGTTCCATCCATCCCCACACCAAGTTCCAGGGCCAGGTTTACGTTCTGAAGAAGGACGAGGGCGGCCGTCATACCCCCTTCTTCAACAACTACCGTCCTCAGTTCTACTTCCGTACCACCGACGTGACCGGCGTCATCACCCTGCCCGAAGGCACCGAGATGTGCATGCCCGGCGATAACGTCACCATGGACGTTGAGCTGATCACCTCCATCGCTATGGACGAGGGTCTGCGTTTCGCTATCCGTGAGGGTGGCCGCACCGTTGGTTCCGGCGTTGTTTCCAAGATCTACGAGTAATCGAAAGAGCTTGTGAGGCTTTCAAAGGCCCCCTGCCGAAAGGCAGGGGGCCTTTTTTGCTGTTTGCTTTAACGGTTGCAAACTTTTCCCATTCCCGTTTAACCGCTGTGCATCCGCCCATACTGCCCTTAGAAAAAATCGAAGGGGCAGTGAAGGTCACCATGCAGTATCGTTTCAAAGGGTTTTCCCGCCAGGGGGCAAAAATGCTCAACCAGGCGCTGATCATTGCGGGGGAGATGGGGCAGACCCAGGCGGGCACAGGCCATATCCTGCTGGCCATCCTCCGGGGCGGCGCCACTCCCGCCGCCCGCTTTCTCCAGTCCCGGCGCATTGAAGAGTCGCAGGTGACGCAGCGGGTGGCCGCGCTGGGCGGTATGAACGAGAGCCGTCGCCTTTCGCCCCGGGATTTCCTTCCCGAAGCCTGCAAGGCGCTGGATTTCGCTGTGCTGGGCGCCCACGCCGCCCGCATGAAGGAGGCGCAGCCGGAACATGTGCTCTGCGCCATTCTGGAGGATCCGGGCTGTACCGCCAGCCGGTGGCTGACCGAGTGGGGCGTGGAACTGAGCGAGGCCGCCCGGGAGTGCCGGCAGCTGTCCGGTCAGCTGGTGCTGCCGCTGCAGCCCCGGCTTTCCGCTCCGCCCCGCAGCGGAAAGGCCAGCGAAAAGTACGGCCGGGACCTCACGCAGATGGCCGCGGAGAGCCGGCTGGATCCTGTGCTTTGCCGGGAGCAGGAACTGGAACGGGTCATTGAAATACTTTGCCGCCGCCAGAAAAATAACCCCTGCCTTGTGGGAGAGCCGGGCGTGGGCAAGACCGCTCTGGCGGAAGCACTGGCACAGGCCGTTGCCGCCGGGCGTGTTCCGGCCCAGTTGCTGCACAAGCGCATCCTGAGCCTGGATATGGCCAGCCTGGTAGCGGGCACCAAGTACCGGGGCGACTTTGAAGAACGGTTCAAATCCCTGCTGGACGAGCTTTACAAGGACCGCAGCACCATTCTGTTCATCGACGAGATCCATGTCATCGTGGGCGCGGGCGCGGCGGAGGGGGCCATCGATGCGGCCAGCATCCTGAAGCCGATGCTGGCTCGGGGGGAGATCCAGGTCATCGGCGCCACCACCCAGGAGGAGTACCGCCGCTGCATCCAGAAGGATGCGGCACTGGAGCGCCGTTTCGGCCGGGTTGTCGTGGAGGAGCCGGACCCGGAATCGGCCAAACGCATCTTGTCCGGCCTCGTGCCCCGTTATGAGCGCTACCATCAGGTGAGCATCCCGCCGCAGGCGGTGGCAGCGGCGGTGGAGCTGTCTGTACGGTACCTGCCGGGCCGTTTTTTGCCGGACAAAGCCATCGACCTGCTGGACGAGGCTGCTGCCGCTCTGCGCATCCACTGCGAGCGGGAAAATGACCGCTCCCGGGAACTGACCGCCGAGGACGTGGCCCGGGTGGTGGCCCGGGCCAGCGGCGTGCCGGTGCAGCGCATCACCGAAGCGGAACGGGAAAAGCTGGCCCTGCTGGAACAGCGTTTGGCGGAGAGCGTGGTGGGGCAGGCGAGCGCGGTGCACACGGTGGCGGGTGCGGTGCGCCGTGCCCGTACCGGCCTGCGGGAAGCGGGGCGGCCTTTGGGAGCCATGCTTTTCCTCGGCCCCACGGGCGTGGGCAAGACGCACCTGGCACGGATGCTCGCCCGCCAGTGGTTCGGCACCGAAAAGGCGCTGCTGCGCTTTGACATGAGCGAATATATGGAGGCCCATGCGGCGGCCAAGCTCATCGGCGCGCCTCCGGGCTATGTGGGTCACGATGAAGGCGGCCTGCTCACTGAGGCGGTGCGCCGCCGCCCGTATGCAGTGGTGCTGTTCGATGAGATCGAAAAGGCTCACCCGGACGTGCAAAATCTGCTCCTGCAAATTCTGGAGGACGGCCGTCTCACCGACTCCATGGGCCGCTGCGCCAATTTCTGCAACACCATCATTCTGCTCACCTCCAATCTGGGGGCGGAGCATCTGGCCGGGCAGGGGGGACTGGTGGGCTTCGGCGCCACGCCGGAGACCATCCCTCAGCGCCAGCGGCAGCAGGTCATCGGCGAGGCAAAAAAGTATTTCCGCCCGGAACTGTTGGGCCGAATGGATGAACTGGTGGTGTTCGGCCCGCTGCTGCACGAGGACCTGACCCGCATCGCGGAGCGGATGCTGGATGAATTGGAGCAGCGGGCGCAGGCGCGGGGCTATCGGCTGCGCCACAGCCCGGAATTGCCCGCCATGCTGGCGGGAGGGGACCGGCCGGTGTACGGCGCCCGGGATCTGCGGCGCACGGTGAGCAGGGCGGTGGAACAGGCCCTGGCGGACAGCATCGCCGCAGGGCAGGCCTGCCCCGGGGAGAGCTTTACCGCCTGCGTACAGAACGGACAGGTGGTTTTGCGCAGCGAAAACGAAGCGGCCGACCACCGCGCCGAAGCGACAGTGTGAAAAAACAGCCGCCCGCACCCCCATCAGGGTACGGGCGGCTGTTTCGGTTCGTGGACGCCCGAAAAGGTGCGCCCGGTTCAGAATTTTTTGCGCAGGAGCGCAAAATCAAAGAAGGTGGTGTAGTAGGAAAGGGAGTACATCACCGGCTTTGCCAGCTTGGTGTAACTCACTTCTTCCAGCAGCAGCAAAGCCTCGTGGGGCTGAACGGCCAGGATGCGACGTGAGGCGGGATCGCCCAGAACAGCGCTTACATGGGCTACGGTGCTCACCACGGAAACGCCGGAGGCCTCCTCCATAACGTCGAACACCGGACGGCCGAAATCCAGCCGGTCCAGCAGTGCCGGCGGAAAGAGAGCGGCGGGCAGGTAGTCCACCGACCAGATCACCGGCTGACGGTCCGCCAGCACACGTTTTTTGATCATCAGCACCGGCTGCCCCGGTTCAAGCGCGAGCCGCGCGGCCAGCGCCTCGTCGGCGTCCAGCCTCTGCACTGAAATATGGTCGGCATGCGGTGTGCGGCCCATGGCCTGGATCATAGCGTTGTATTCGAACTTCTGATCCAGCCGCCGGCGCAGTGCCGCCACCTGCCGGTTGATGACCGTGCCGATGCCCCGGACTCGTTCCACATAGCCTTCCCGCTCCAGCTCCGCCAGCGAGTCCCGGATGACCGTGCGGCTCACGCCCAGGTTTGCGGCCAGCTCCACTTCTGCGGGCAGCTTTGTCTCGGCGGAATAAGCCCCGTCCCGTATCTCGTCTAAAAGACGCGCGGCGATCTGCTGACTGATCACCGCACCGCCCAGCGGGCCGTCCTCCGCCCTGTGTGTTCTTGCCATCAAGCGCACCTCCGTCCCGCGCCGCTGCGGCACGGACAAAAATCATACTTTTCAATCCAGTATACCACATTCGACAGAAAAATGCACCTGCGGTTGCAGCCCAAAGAAAAGAATGGTATCATGGCAATACATTGAACAAGGGAGAGAAACATATGAATATCCGGCCCTACCGATCATCGGATTGCCCCGCTCTGGCGGAATTATTTTATGAAACGGTCCATACAGTGAACGCCGCGCACTACACGCCTGACCAGCTGAACGCCTGGGCCGACGGGAAGGTGGACCTGGAGGCCTGGGACCACTCTTTTCGGGAGCATTATACCCTTGTAGCAGAGGAAGAGGGGAAAATCCTCGGCTTTGGGGACATCGCCGTCGACGGATATCTGGACCGGCTCTATGTCCACCGCCTGCACCAGCGGCAGGGAATTGCCGCCGCCCTCTGCGACCGGTTGGAACAAACGGTAAAGGGCTCCATCGTCACACACGCCTCCATCACGGCACGTCCCTTCTTTGAGGCGAGGGGCTATCGGGTGGTGAAGCAGCAGCAGGTGGAGCGCCACGGCGTGCTGCTGACCAATTTCGTCATGGAAAAACAACGCTGAAAAAGGCCGGGCAGGGAAGAAGAATCTTCCTTGCCCGGCCTTTTTATGTGTTTTAGCGGTTTTTGATGTACTCGTCGATGGCCTTGGCGGCTTCCTTGCCCGCGCCCATGGCCAGAATGACAGTGGCCGCGCCGGTCACCGCGTCGCCGCCGGCGAACACGCCCGGGCGGCTGGTGGCGCCGGTCTCGTCCGCCACGATGCAGCCCCGCCGGTCGGTGTCCAGACCGGGGGTGGTGGAGCGGATGAGGGGGTTGGGGCTGGTGCCGATGGCCATGATGACCGTGTCCAGCGGCAGTTCAAAGCGGCTGTCCGGCTTTTCCACCGGGCGGCGGCGTCCGGAAGCGTCCGGCTCACCCAGCTCCATCTCAACGCAGGCGATGCCCCGTACCCGCTTGTTTTCGTCGCCCAGCACTTCCACGGGGTTGGTGAGCAGCTTGAAGACGATGCCTTCCTCTTCGGCGTGCTCCACTTCCTCCCGACGGGCGGGCAGCTCGTCCATGCTGCGGCGGTAGACAATGTAAACCTCCTCGGCGCCCAGACGTTTGGCGCAGCGGGCCGCGTCCATGGCCACGTTGCCGCCGCCCACCACCGCCACCCGACGGCTGTGCTGGATGGGGGTGCGGCTGTCCGGCCGGTAGGCCTTCATCAGGTTCACACGGGTCAGATACTCGTTGGCGGAGTAGACGCCGTTCAGGCTTTCGCCGGGGATGTTCATAAACCGGGGCAGACCCGCGCCGGAGGCAACATACACCGCCTCGAAGCCTTCTTCTTCCATCAATTCGTCCACGGTGAGCACCTTGCCGATGACCATGTTGGTCTCGATGGAAACGCCCAGCGCCTTGAGCCCGTCGATCTCCTGCTGCACGATGTCCTTGGGCAGGCGGAACTCCGGGATGCCGTAGACCAGCACGCCGCCCGCCAGATGCAGGGCTTCAAACACGGTCACGGCGTAGCCCTTTTTAGCCAGCTCGCCCGCGGCGGTGAGGCCGGAGGGGCCGGAACCGATGATGGCCACCTTGTGGCCGTTGGGAACGGGCTTTTCGGGCGCGGCGGTGGAGTGGGCGCGGTGCCAGTCGGCGGCAAAGCGCTCCAGCCGGCCGATGCCCACGCTCTCGCCCTTGATGCCTCGCACGCATTTGCCCTCGCACTGGTTCTCCTGAGGGCAGACCCGCCCGCACACCGCGGGCAGTGCGCTGCTGGCGCTGAGCACCTGGTAGGCGCCCTCAAAATCTTCTTCCGCGATTTTGCCGATGAACTCGGGGATGTGGATGCCCACCGGGCAGCCGGACACACAGGGCATATTCTTGCAGTGCAGGCAGCGCTTGGCCTCGTTCACCGCCATCTCGGGGGTGTAGCCCAGGGCCACTTCGTCAAAATTCTTGTTGCGCACATCCGCCGCCTGGCTGGGCATGGGGCAGCGCTTCGGGTCCATGTTCCGTTCCATCAGCGCACCTCCTTGTGCAGCAGATTGCAGCTTTCTTCGCGGGCGTGGGCTTCGAACTCACGGTACATGCCGCCCCGCTGCAAAGCCTCGTCAAAATCCACAAGGTGACCGTCGAAGTCCGGCCCGTCCACGCAGGCGAAGCAGGTCTTTCCGCCCACCGTCAGACGGCAGCCGCCGCACATGCCGGTGCCGTCGATCATGATGGGGTTCATGGAGACGATGGTTTTGACGTTGTACTTTTTGGTGGTCAGGCTGACGAACTTCATCATCACCAGCGGGCCGATGGCGATGACCTCGTCGTAGCCCTCGCCGGCAGAGATGAGCTCTTCCAGGGGCTTGGTCACAACGCCCTTCTCGCCCCGGCTGCCGTCGTCGGTCATCAGGATGAAGCGGTCGCTCACCGCTTTGAACTCGTCCTCCAGAATGACCAGATCCTCGCTGCGGAAGCCGGCGATGGTGTGTACCTCGCAGCCCATCTCGTGCAGCTTTTTGGCCACAGGGTAGGCGATGGCGCAGCCAACGCCGCCGCCCACCACGGCCACCTTTTTAAGGCCTTCCAGCTCGGTGGGGCGGCCCAGCGGGCCAACGAAATCCTGCAGCGCGTCGCCTACAGAAAGGCTGTTCAGCTGCATGGTGCCGCCGCCCACCACCTGAAAGATGACGGTCACGGTGCCGGCGGCGGGGTCCTGGTCGGCGATGGTCAGCGGGATGCGCTCGGAGTCGGCGCAGGCCCGCAGAATGACGAACTGGCCCGGCTGGGCCTTTTTGGCGATCAGCGGCGCTTTCACCACCAGTTTGGTCACGGTGGGGTTCAGTTCGCTGCGCTCCACAATGGTAAACATGGCTTTCCCTCTTTCCCTTGTTGCCCTCTATGGGTACTTCTTTATAGTATAGCGAAAAAGCGCCGCCTGCGCAAGGGCCCGGCGGCGTCGTTAAAAAGAAAACGGCGGGTTTTGCACCCGCCGCTTTTTTAAATGTTGAGAGAATAGGTGGTTTCGTTGCCGCCGTTGTCCAGAATATGCAGCTGGTAGTCCAGCTCGGGCAGCTCGCCGTTTCCGTACTCCGCTTTCCAGGGCAGAGTGAAGGATTTTTTCTCCAGGGTGAACCGCAGGTAAAAGGTCACCTGCCCCGAGGGCTCGCTGGGGCCCTTCTCGCTGCCCGGCTGGATGAACTCGGTGTCCAGCGCGAGATCCAGCACCTCTTCGCCCGCCAGCGTGGCGGTGACCCACGCTTCCACCGGCCATTGATAGGGCTGGCCGTTCTCCGAATAACAAACTTCCACGGGGATCTCATAGTCGCCGCCGCTCTGCCGCACGGTGAAGGTGTCGGAGCCGAAGAAGTGGCTGGAACTTTGCATCACAAAGGGCAGTTCCCGGATCTGCATCTCGTACTGGCCGGCAAAGGTGAACTCGGTATAAAGCTGCTCCGCCTTTGTTTCATCGCCGCGGGTGAGGCTGACGTTCAGGGTGTAGCTTTCTGCCAGAGGCACCCAGCCTTCGGCCAGGAACACGTCGCCCTCGCCCCGAACCGCGTCCATCGACAGACTCTGCCCGTCGCTCAGCACAAAGCTGAAACGCAGGGCGCAGTCCTCGGTGATGGTGCGGGGCGTGGCGGAGAGGCTCATCAGCACCCGGCCGTCGGCGGCGGAATACTCTTTGGTCTGCACGTCCCAACTGGCCAGCAAGCTTTCGGAAGGGGCGGTTTGGGGCGCGTTCGGCGTGAAGGTGTCCAACCGGTTTTGCAGCGCGGCAACGGAACCGTCCAGCGTGGACACGTTGCTCCGCATGATCTCCAGCTGCTGACGCAGCGAAGCCAGCTGGCCGTTCTGCCACACAAGGCCCGCCGCCAGCGCCAGCGCCGCCAGCACAGCCGGAGCGCCCAGCCAGAGCAGGGTGCGGCGTTGATGCCGATGTTCGCTGCGGGCGCTGCTGTCCAGCAGGGCCTGTATCCCCTCCAGCGAGAGAGGAGTCTGTGCCGGTTCGCTTTCAAGGCTGCTTTGCGCCTGCGATTCTTCGCCGGTGAGCAGCGCGTCGATGCTCACCCCCAGCTCTTTCGCCAGCTGATGCAGGTTGTCCAGGCTGGGCAGGGTGGTATCTGCCTCCCATTTCCCGATGGCCTGCCGGCTGACGCCCAGCTTTGCGGCCAGCGCCTCCTGGGAAAGCCCGGCGGCTTTTCGCAGTGACGCAATGCGGTTGCCCAAGGTCATAACGGTGTTCCTCCTTGTGGTTTCTGCCTTTATTCTATCAGAAACGTCTTTTTCGCGCCACCAACATGGTTTTCCATTTCCTGCAACCAGCGGTTGCCCTGCGTGAAAAGGCCGGAAAAAGGCGAGACGCAGTGTGCCGGGCGATCGAAAAAAGGCGGCGGATGCACTGCACCCGTCGCCTTTCAAAAATCAGAAAGTGATGGCCTTATTCTTCGGCAGGGCAAGCCACCAGGAACAAAAAGTCGCTGCCGCCTTCGGATTCGGGGAACGCGCCGTACATGGAGAAATTATACATGAAGCGCTCGGCCATCAGCACACCGTAGCCGTCCTGGCAGTGGTCGGTGGTGTCGTAAGGATCGGCCACGATGAAAACATCGTCCTGCTGGGTGTCGGTGCCCATGGTATCGTAACCGATGATGACCTGCCAATGGCCGCCCCAGTCGTTGTAGCAAACCATGACGGGCTTTCCTTCCGCCAGCCAGCCCTGGATGGTGTCCATCCATACCTCAGAGGCGGGGTCTTCGTAGTCCAGAGTAGTGGTGTATGTAAAACCGCCCACACCGTCGAAAATGTCCATGGCCTGTTTCAGCGTGGTGCCGGGATAACCTTCCAGTTCCGTGCCGTCCAGAGAATGGCGCAGCGCGGCCAGGCTCTCCTCGTTCCAGTCGCCCAGACGGTCATACCAGTTGAGCACCATCAGCGAGCTGGTCACGCCGCAGGCCCATTCGCTGGTCTGCTGCATGGTCTCGAACCCGGTCAGAATGGTGAGGGTGTCGCTGGACTCCATGTTGTAGTAATCGGGATGGGCGAAATAGGGAGAATCTTCGTGGTCACCCAGCCGTTCCACCGAGTCGGCCCCGTCCTCGGGCGACAGATCCACCGCATAGGGGATCTTCATTTCATCAGTGAAAGCGGCGCTCTCGTTTTCCGTTTCAGATACTGCATCCACCTGGGATGTTTGGGCCGCCCCAGACGACTGGGTCCCTCCCGACGTGTTGGTGCAGCCGGCCAGCAGGCTGGCGGCCATGGCCAGGGCAAGGGTCAGTGCCAGAGTGACTTGATGTTTCATTTCTCGATCTCCTTTGTTTTTCAATTCTGCGAAAAAACGCAGCGAGGTGAATTATAGCCGATAATAATGCAAACTTCAATAAAAAAGTGAATTTTTTATCATGACAGCGGCAGGATAGAGAAAAAGCCGCCCCGGCGGGGCGGCCTTTGCAAAAAACGGAAAAACTCAGCTCTGGCGATTGAACAGCTTGGGCGCAACGCCGGCCAGGATCACCATGGCGATCACGGTGAGGATGGTCTCGGGGATCATGTAGGTGGCGTTGTAGACGGCGCTGTACAGCCAGCACAGGGCGTTCTCGCCCATGTTGGCGATGGCCGCGCCCCAGCCGAAGCCTTCCATCCACTCAAAGGCAGTCTCGTAGTCTTTCCAGACGATGTAACCGGAAAGGAAGCTGCACAGATAGCGGCCGAAGCACATGATGACGGTGCTCACGCCCACGCCCAGGGCCAGGGGCTTTTTGGGCTTGGCCACCAGGCAGGCCAGACCCAGCAGGGTGAAGGCCAGCACATAGTCCAGGAAAATGCAGCCCACAACAGCGCCGAAGGTCTGGCACCAGGCCAGGTTCTTGATGCCCAGCATCAGCTGGATGAGGCTGTGGACAAAGGCGGTCAGCACGCCCCACTTCACGCCGTGGCGATGGCTCACCAGCAGGATGGGCACCATGCTTACCAGCGTCACCGAGCCGCCGCGGGGCAGCTCGTAGACGGGAATGAAGCCCAGAACGGTGGCCAGCGCCACCATCAGTGCGCATTCCACAAGGATGCGGGTCTTGGAGAAGGTTTTGTTCATACAGGTTCAGCGACCTTTCAAAGAATAGTACATAAAAACAAAAACGCCCCCGCGCAAAACTGCACAGGGGCGCTCTTCAAGCGTCCGATCCTCAAACTCCCTACGCCGGCATTACCCGGATCAGGTTCAAGGTGACTCGAGGCTGCGTTTCGCCTCGATCTCAGCCGGGTATGGCACCCAGCGCCCCTGTTTTTATGTCCGGGGTAAAGTATAGCGCCGTGAGAAAAGATTGTCAAGCTTTGACGGCGGCTTTGCCGGTCTTGCAGATGTCCGCAAGGCAGCAGGCGGCGCAGTTCGGTTTGCGGGCGTCGCACACCTCCCGCCCGTGGTAGACAAAGCGGTGGCACAGATCGCTGCCCTCTTCGGGGGGGATGATCTTCCACAGGGCCATCTCCACCTTTTTGGGGTCCTTCTCGTTTTTCACAAGACCGATGCGGTTACACAGCCGGATGCAGTGGGTGTCGGTAACGATGGCGGGCTTGCCGAACACGTCCCCCATAATGAGGTTGGCGCTTTTGCGGCCCACGCCGGGCAGGCTCAGCAGGGCGTCGAAGTCGTCCGGCACCTTGCAGTCGTATTCGTCCCGCAGCTTGCGCATGCACAGGCTGATGTCCCGCGCCTTGGAATGGCCCAGCCCGCAGGGCTTCACGATGGCCTCGATGTCTTCCGGTTCGGCGTCGGCCAGCTCTTTCACGCCGGGGTACTTGGCGAACAGGTCCTTCACCACCACGTTCACCCGCGCGTCGGTGCACTGGGCGGCAAGGCGCACCTCCACCAGCAGCTGCCAGGCATGGTCATAGTCCAGGGTGCAGTCCGCCAGAGGATAGGCCTGTTTCAGCCGTTCGATCACTTCCAGAGCAAGGGCCTTTGTGGTCATGTGTTTCCCTCATTTCCGATGTTTTCCGCCATTATAGCATGAATTCTCACAAAGCGCAAACCGGCCCTTGTGCCGGCGGCCCGGCGGGGGTATAATGATAGCATATACCGTCCGTTGGGGCAAATGCACATTCAGGAAAGAGAGGGGAACTTCATGTACAAGGAAATGATCGACACCATCGGCTTTGTGGCCGGGCAGGACCCGGAACTGGCCGCGGCCATGGAGCGGGAGCTGGTCCGCCAGCGGCAGAACATCGAGCTCATCGCCAGCGAGAACATCGTCAGCCCGGCGGTGATGGCCGCCATGGGCAGCGTGCTCACCAACAAGTATGCCGAGGGTTATCCTGCCCACCGCTATTACGGCGGCTGCGCCTGTGTGGACGAGGTGGAGAACCTGGCCATCCAGCGCGCCTGCCAGCTGTTCGGCGCGAAGTTCGCCAATGTGCAGCCCCACTCCGGCGCGCAGGCCAATCTGGGCGTCTACTTCGCTCTGCTGGAGCTGGGCGACACCATCCTGGGCATGGACCTGGCCGCCGGCGGCCACCTGACCCACGGCAGCCCGGTGAACATGAGCGGTAAGAACTACAATTTCGTGGCCTATGGTGTGGACGAAAACGGCTTCCTCGACTACGACGCCCTGCGCCGCCAGGCGCTGGAAGTGCGGCCCAAGATGATCGTGGCCGGCGCTTCCGCCTATCCCCGCGCCATCAAGTTTGACGTTCTGGCCGATATCGCCCACGAGGCGGGCGCGCTTCTGATGGTGGACATGGCCCACATCGCGGGCCTTGTGGCGGGCGGCGCGCATATGAGCCCCATCCCGTATGCCGACGTGGTCACCACCACCACCCACAAGACCCTGCGCGGGCCCCGTGGCGGCATGATCCTCACCAACAACGAGGAGATCGCCAAGAAGGTGAACAAGGCCATCTTCCCCGGCACCCAGGGCGGCCCGCTGGAGCACGTCATCGCTTCCAAGGCGGTCTGCTTCGGCGAGGCGCTGAAGCCCGAGTTCAAGACCTATGCCCAGAACATCGTGACCAACGCCAAGGCTCTGGCCGATGGGCTGCAGAGCCGGGGCGTCAAGCTGGTGAGCGGCGGCACCGACAATCACATGATGCTCATCGACCTCTCCGACCTGGAGTGCACCGGCAAAGAGCTGGAGCACAATCTGGACGAGGTGCACATCACCGCCAACAAGAACTCGGTGCCCGGCGAGAAGCGCAGTCCCTTCATCACCAGCGGCCTGCGTGTGGGCACCCCGGCGGTCACCACCCGCGGCTTCGGCGTGGCGGAGATGGACGTTGTCGCCGGCTGCATCGCCGATTGTATCTTTGATTTTGAGGGCAAGAAAGCGGATGTGGCCGCCCGGGTGGCGGAGCTGGTGCGCCGCTTCCCGCTGTACGAATAAACCAAATTTCCCGGCGGCCGGGCCTTTGTGCCGGCCGCCGGGCTCTTTTGAGGAGAAAAGGCTATGGCTTACATCGAGTGCAAACTGAAATCCCAGCGGCTGCTCACCACCGTGGGCGTCAAAATCTATCTGCCCTGCGACCTTCCGGTGGAGGTGGGCAACAAGGTGAAGGGCGTGTTCACCCTGCTCCACGGCTTCACCAACAGCGGCGACGACTGGATGCAGATGACCGCCGCCCCCCGCTACGCCGCCGACAACGGCCTGGCGCTGGTGGCGCCGGACTGCGGCAACTCTTTCTATCAGGATATGACCTACGGCGGAGCCTGGGCGGGCTTTGTCACCGAGGAGCTGCCGGTGCTGCTGCGGGAGATGTTCCACCTGCCCGCCGAGCGGGAGAAAAACTTCATCGGCGGCCTTTCCATGGGCGGTTACGGCGCGCTGTATCTGGGCCTCAGCCGCCCGGATCTCTACGCCGGCTGCGCTTCCTTTTCCGGCGCGGTGGACGTGGCCATGATGCTGGAGCACTCCCACATCCCCGGCGTCAAAGAGGTGTTCGCGCCCATCTTCGGGCCGGACCTGCGCCTGCCCGAGGCCAGTGAGATCCGGCAGCTGGCGGCCAAGGTGGCAGCGCTGCCCGCGGACCAACAGCCCAAAATTCTGCTCACCAACGGCTTCCAGGACCAGGAGCCCTACTACATCCGCTACCAGAACGACGCGGTGGACGAGTGCCTGCGGGCGCTGCCCCTGGCCCACTACCGCCGCCTCCAGTGGGACGGTGTGCACGAGTGGAACTTCTGGGACCGCAGTCTCGTTTATGCCATCGACGATTTTGTGAATCCCGGCTATGCGGCCAAAAAGCTGAACGACTGGGCCGCGCCGGTCACCGAGACGGGAGGTGCCCCCCGTGGCTGAACCGCTGGCCCAGCGCCTGCGCCCCCGCACCCTCGGTCAGGTGTGGGGCCAGAAGCACCTGCTGGGGGAGGGGTGCGTGTTCCGCCGCGCCATTGAGAGCGGAACGGTGCCCAACATGATCTTTTACGGCCCGCCGGGCGTGGGTAAGACCACCGTGGCCCGCATTATCGCGGAGCAAAGCGGCATGCGTCTGCACAAGCTCAACGGCACCTCTGCCTCCACAGGGGACATCAAGGCCGTTCTGGCGGAGATCGGCACCC
>DXBV01000115.1 GCA_019116345.1 Candidatus Allofournierella merdipullorum
TGGCAAGGGCGTGGCGCTCGCCGGCAAAGGCGGTGCCGTTGGTGCCGATGATGCCGCACTTTTTGCCGGCGGCGATGAGGACCGCCTGGATCATGTGGGCGGTGGTGGTCTTGCCCTTGGTGCCGGTGACGCCGATCATGGTCATCTTTTTGGCGGGGTTGCCGAAGAGGTTGCAGCTCATGATGGCCAGGGCATGGCGGCTGTTCTCCACCTGCACCACGGTGACGCCGGCGGGAATTTCGTCCAGCTTGTGCTGGATGACCAGCACGCTGGCCCCGGCGGCGGCCACATCCTCGGCGTAATCGTGGCTGTCACGGTTGGTGCCCACCACGCAGACAAAGGCAAAGCCCGGCTGCACCTTGCGGGAGTCGTAGGCAACGTCCACCACTTCGGTCTCGGCGTCGCCCTGCAGGACCAGATAGTCCAGCCCTTCCATCAACTGGGAAAGTTTCATAAAATCAGCCTCCCTTTATGAATTGCGTATGCTCAGCGCTTTACAAAATATTCGTTGTACCACACAAGGAACATGAACACGCACCAGATCTGGCGCCAGTTGTCCCGCTTGCCGGAGACATGGTCGTCCAGCAGCTTTTTTAGTTCCTGCGTCTTGAAGAACCGGGCCGCAGCCTCGCTTTCAAAGGCCTTTCGCACCACGGCGGCGTACTGCTCATCCCGCAGCCAGGCGCGCACCGGCACCGGGAAGCCCAGCTTCTTCTTGTCGGCGGTGCGCTCGGGGATGCTGCGGGCCGCCGCGCCCCGCATGGCCAGCTTGGTGCCCTCGGCGTTGGCGCGGTATTTCACCGGGATGTGCCGGGCCACCTCGAACACTTCCTTATCCAGGAAAGGCACCCGCAGCTCCAGGCTGTTGGCCATGCTCATCTTGTCCGCCTTGAGCAGGATGTCTCCCGCCAGCCACAGGTGCAGGTCGGTGAATTGCATGCGGGTGACCGGGTCCTGGCCTTTGGTTTTTTCAAAGAAAGGCCGGGAGAGGTCGGTGGGCTTGACGCGGCCGGTGTAGTGCTTGAGCAGCTTTTTCTTCTGGCGCTCGCCCATCAGGTTGGTGTTGCCGATGTAGCGCTCTTCCAGGGGTTTGGAGCGCCGCACCAGGAAGTTCACGCCGTGCACCGGCGGCAGCAGCTCGGCCACCGCGCCCACCGCCCGGCGCAGGGGCAGGGGGAGCTTGTCGTACCAGCTGACGGTGAAGGGCTCCTTGTAGATGTTGTAGCCGCCGAAAAACTCGTCCGCGCCCTCGCCGGAAAGGCACACCTTCACCTGCTTGGCGGCCTCCCGGTTCACAAAGTAGAGGGCGGCGCTGGCGGCGTCCGCCAGAGGCTCGTCCATGTGGTACTGGATGCGGCCCAGGTTGGCCCAGTACTCCTCCGGCTCGATGCGGTAGGCGAAGTTCTTCACACCCAGGAATTTGCTGAACTCCGAGGCGTACTCCGTCTCGTCGTACTGCTTGTTGGCAAAGCCCACGGTGAAGGTCTTGTCCACCTTGGCAAGGCAGGCCATATAGCTGGAGTCCACGCCGGAGGAAAGGAAGGACCCCACCTCCACGTCGGCAATTTTGTGGGCGGCCACGCTCTCCTTCATGGCGGCTTCGATCTTATCCTCCCAGCCGGTCATGTCGGGGCCGTTGTCCGCCTCGAACTTCGGCTGCCAGTAGCGGCCGGTGGACACTTCGCCCGCTTTCCAGCGCAGCCAGTGGGCGGGCAGCAGTTTTTTGACGCCCTTGAAAAAGGTGTCCTCCCCCGGGGAATACTGGTAGGTGAGGTAGAGCTCCAGCCGCTCCTCGTTCAGCTCCTTCACAAAGCCGGGATGGGGCAGAAAGCTCTTGATCTCGCTGCCGAAGATCAGTTCGCCCTCGGCATTGGTGTAGTAATAAAACGGCTTGATGCCAAAGGGGTCCCGGGCGCAGAAGAGGCTCTGGTCCGCTTCGTCCCAGATGGCGAAGGAGAACATGCCCCGCAGCTTTTCCAGCATCCCCTCGCCCCATTCTTCATAGCCGTGGAGCAGGACCTCGGTGTCGGAGTGGTCGGTGGCAAAGACATGGCCCGCCGCCTGCAGCTGGGCACGCAGCTCCATGAAGTTATAAATCTCGCCGTTGAACACCACCGCCAGGCGCTTGTCCTCGTTGAACATGGGCTGGCGGCCGCCCTCGATGTCGATGATGGAAAGCCGACGGTGGCCCAGCGCCACCCCATCGCCGAAATAGCTGCCCGCGCCGTCCGGCCCGCGGTGGGCGATGGCGTCCATCATGGCTTTCAATATTTCCTCACGGTCGGCGCGCCGGCCGGTAAATCCCACGATTCCGCACATACTGTTTTTGTTCCTTTCCCGTAAAAGGGCGTAACTGCCCAATATAGAGTTTATTATACTACAAACGGCGACGGTTTAAAAGGGGGCGGCAAATTGACAAGGGCCCCATAAAAGAAGTAGAATAAACGAGACACTGAATTCTCAAAAAAGGTGATGGATATGAAAGACCTTCTCCCTGTGCTTTTGGGCAGCGACGCCAACGTTTACGGCATGGCCCGCAGCTTTTACATGGAATACGGCGTGACCAGCCTTGCCATCGGCAAGGGAGCGCTGGCCGCCACGGCAAACTCCAAGCTGGTGAAGATGGCGGTGGTGGAGCCGAACCTGGAAGACGACGCGGTGTTCGTGCGCACCCTGACCGATTTTGCCAAGGCCCACTCCGGCAAGACGCTGGTGCTGGTGAGCTGCGGCGACAACTACACCGGCCTGATGGCCCGGGCCCGGGCGGCGCTGGAGCCCTATTACAAGTTTGCCTGCCCCACCCCGGAACTGGTGGCGGAGCTGGACACCAAGGAGTTTTTCTATCAGGCCTGCGAGCGGCACGGCCTTTCCTACCCCCGCACCTTCGGCTGCACCAACGAGAACTACAAGACGGTGGAGCTGCCCTTCCCCTTCCCCTGCATCATCAAGGCCAGCAACAGCGTGGCCTACTGGAACTGCAAGTTCCCCCACAAGAAGAAGGTGTTCGTGGCCTACAACAAGGAGGAGTTCGACGCCATCACCGCCGCCATCTATTCTTCCAGCTACCAGGACAATCTGGTGCTGCAGGAGTACATCCCCGGCGACGACAACTGCATGCGGGTGCTGAACTGCTATTCCGGCCTTGACCACAAGGTGAAGCTGATGGCTCTGGGCCGTCCCCTGCTGGAGGAGCAGACCCCCGAGGGCATCGGCAACTACGCGGCCATCATGAACGTGCGGGACGACGAGCTGATGGAGAAGATGAAAGCCTTTTTGGAGGACGTGGGCTGGGAGGGCTTTTCCAACTTTGACATGAAGTACGACGCCCGGGACGGCAAATACAAACTGTTTGAGATGAACCCCCGCCAGGGCCGCAGCAGCTTTTTCGTGACCGCCAGCGGCTACAACCTGGCCAAATGGCTGGTGGAGGACGTGGTGGAGCACAAGGAGCAGGGGCTGACCATCGCCGACGCGCACCATCTGTGGATGATCGCCCCGGCGGGCATTATCAAGAAGTACCTGAAGGACGAGGCCCTGCTGGCCGAGGCCAAGGAGCTGATGCGCCAGGGCAAGGTGAGCCACCAGCTGTTCTGCAAGGAGGACGCCGGCCTCAAGCGCCGCATCTGGTACATCAAGAACCAGCTGAACAACTATCGTAAATACAAACGCTATTTCGGCAACAAGAGCCTGGTGGACTGACCGGGCAAAAGGAGCAGCCAATGTGTGGAATTACCGGCTTTGTTTGCGCAAAGCACGACCTTGAAGAAGCCAAAACCACTTTGAAGGCCATGGCCGACCTCATCGCCCACCGCGGGCCGGACGGCGAGGGCTTTTATGTGGATGAGCGGGCGGCGCTGGGGCACCGGCGGCTGTCCATCATCGACCTGGAGGGCGGCAGCCAGCCCATGTTCAACGAGGACAAAACCCTCGTGACGGTGTTCAACGGCGAAATTTATAACTTCATGGAGCTGCGCGGCCAGCTGGAAGCGGCGGGCCATGTGTTCGCCACCCACTCCGACACCGAAGTGCTGCTGCACGGGTACGAGGAATGGGGCGAGGCGCTGCCCGAAAAGCTGCGGGGCATGTTCGCCTTTGTCATCTGGAACAAGGCGGAGGGCACCCTGTTCGGCGCCCGGGACATCTTCGGCATCAAGCCCTTCTATTACTACCAGAACAACGATCTGCTGCTGTTCGGCAGCGAAATCAAGAGCTTTCTGCCCCATCCCGGCTTTGTGAAGGAGCTGAACGAGGAGCGGCTGCCGGAGTATCTTTCCATCGAGTACATCCCGAACGCCGAGACCATGTTCAAGAATGTCTACAAGCTGCCGGGGGCCCACCGCTTTACCTTCAAGGACGGCAAGCTGACGGTGAGCCGCTACTACGACATCGCCTACCATGTGGATCACAGCAAGACCCTGGAGGACTGGAAAAAGGCCATCGCCGACACCTTTGCCGAGAGCGTGCGGGTGCATCAAATTGCCGATGTGGAGGTGGGGTGCTTCCTCTCCTCCGGCGTGGACTCCAGCTTTGTGGTAAACGAAGTGGCCAAAGGCACGCCTCACGTGAAGAGTTTCAGCGTGGGCTATGAGGAAGAAAAGTACTCCGAGCTGCCCTACGCGCAGAGCTTCAGCAAGGAGATCGGCGTGCCCAGCATCGCCAACAAGGTGAACGCCGACGAGTTCTTTGAGGCGAACCAGACCATCCAGTGGTATCTGGACGAGCCGATGCCCAACCCCAGCGAGGTGCCCCTCTACTTCCTCACCAAAAACGCCGCCCGCTATGTGAAGGTGGTGCTGAGCGGCGAGGGTGCGGACGAATTGTTCGGCGGCTATCCCCTTTACTGCGCCGCCCATCACTTTGAGGAGTACGCCAAAATCCCCCGCCCCCTGCGCAAGGCGGCGGGCGCGGCGGCGGGGGCCCTGCCGGAGTTCAAGGGCCGCAACTTCCTGGTTCGTGGCGCGCAGGAGCCCTGGCAGCGGTGCATGCGGGCAAACTACGTGTTCTCCACCCCCGCCGAGCGGGACAAATACCTGAAAAAGGACTACCACGCCAAGGCCCCCGAGGAGTATTTCAAGCCCTACTTCGATCATGTGAAGGATCTGGACGAACCCACGCAGCTGCAGTGGGTGGACATCCACACCTGGATGCTCTACGACATTCTTCTGAAAGCCGACCGCATGAGCATGGCCAACAGCCTGGAACTGCGGGTGCCCTTCCTGGACCGGGAGATGCTGGAGCTGGCCCTCTCCATCCCGGCGGAGTACCGCTCCTCCAAGAGCGAAACCAAAATCGCCCTGCGGGCGGCAGCGCTGGAGCAGCTGCCCGAGAGCGTGGCCAAGCGGCGCAAGCTGGGCTTCCCGGTACCGCTGAACGACTGGCTGCGCCAGGACAAATACTACCAGATGGTGCGGGAGAAGTTCGAAGGCCCGGTGGCAGAGAAGTTCTTCAACGTGCCCCAGCTTCTCAAACTGCTGGACGACCACAAGGCGGGCCAGAACGGCGGCATGACCAAGATCTGGAGTTTTTACAGCTTCATTTTGTGGTACGAGCTGTTCTTCGTGCAGCGGTAATAATGAACAAACGGCGGAAGGCCGGGCAAACTGCCCGGCCTTCCGTTTTTTGTTCAGGAAACCGTTATCTTGAGCCGGGTCATCTCGCAGCGCTCAAGGGCGCCGGTGTCCTCGTTGAAGAACCGGTTCATGCCCCAGGCCGCGCCGTCCGGGGAGACATACACGGCCTCCCAGGCACAGTCCGGATAGGTGTCGCCCAGCGCGTCCACCAGAATATAGCGGTTATTTGGGGTGTGCTGGTCCACCTCCACGAAGGCAAAGTTGTCGTCCCACTGGACGAGACCCTCGCCAAACTTCGAACCCTCCGGCGGCTCGACCGTGCGGCCGGAGTAGGTGGTGAGCAGGTTGTCCGTGCCCGACGGGCTTTTGCTGACGGCAAAGGCCCTCAGCCCGGCGCCGGACAGCTGTTCCATCAGCTGGGCCCACCGTTCCTTATTTTTTGCGGCCACATCGGAATCGCTCGCAACGACATCGTCGAACCGTTCACTGTCCAGCACCTGTCCCTGCCGGTCGATGGTCACCTGATAGTAGGCACCGTCGTTGCAGGCCGCCTCAAGTTCAGCCGTCTCCCCGTTAAACGGAGCGGCATACAGAATAAACTCTTCCGCAGTCAGCCCCAGGTATTCCGCCACCGCCTGCCGGAGCTGTTCGCCGTCCAGCACCACCTCGCCCCGGGTGTTTGCATAACCCCAGTCGGTGTTGGCAAGGCCGCCGTCAAATACCCCGTTCTGGGTGTAAAGAGGGGCTTCTCCCCCTGTTCCGGCGATCTGCAGCAATTCCCCTGTGGACGCGCTGTAAAACTCTTTGTCCGCGAAAAAAAAGCCTTCACTGTTCACCAGCACCGAACCGCCCTGCCCCTGCCAGAGCAGCGTGCCTTCCCGGTCAAAGACAAAGTTGTCGCCATAGCCGCCGTTCAGCCCCAGCTTCCACAGCCCGTCGCCCATATAACGCAGTTGGGTGCCGAGAAAGCTGTCGTTCCGCTCAACGGTTTCGCGGGAAACGGTGAACACCGTGTTCATCTCGCCGTCCCGCACTTCGATTTTCCCGTCCAGCGTCTCATACCATTCAAGGCCGCCCTTGATGTCCACAAGGCGCCGGTCCGCGCTGCTCAGCGCGTCAAATGCCTGGGTCGTTATCCCTTTGCCCTCATGAAATTCGGCGGAAGTCCTCATAAAGGAAACGGCCTGCCCTGTCTGCCAGGCAAGGCTCAGATCTTCGGGCGGGAAATCATCCTCCGCACCGGCTTCCACCGGGCGCTCCTCAAAGGCGATGCGCAGCGTGAGCAGCTCGCCGTCGCTCAGACGCAGATAAGCAAAGCCCTCGTCGGTGAAAAAGGTGCTGCCGTTCATGGAGTATTCGGGGCTCTGGTCCACCGCCGCGCTGTATTGCTTCAGGATGTTTCCCTTGCCGTCGTAGAGGGCAAAACCGTCCTCGCTCTGGACGATGCGCAGGCAGGCGGGCGTTTCTTCCATCAGGTTGCCGTCGTAGTCGTACAGATTCACCTGGTTGGTGTTCTCCCGGGCGTAGAAGCCCTCCGGAGCAAGGCGGCAGATCTCGGAAAAACGGGCTTCGCAGCGCACCTGGCCGTCCGCGCCGCGGATGCCGTACAGCGTGCCGTCGGTGTAGACGGTGCAGCCGTCCTGCACGCCGCCCGCGCGCACCAGGTCCTCCGCGGTATACAGCTTCGTTCCCTGCGGGTCGTATACGGTCTTATGGAACAGCGCATAGCCGCCGTTCTCCTCAAACTTGTTGACGAAATACTCCACAGCCACTTCTGTGCCGTCCTGGCGGTAGAGGCCGCCCGTGCCCTTGCCGTAGATGAGGATGTATTCACCGCCCGCCTTGCGCTGGGCAAAGAAGTCGTTTTTCTCCCATTCGGAGTAGCCCGGCCCCTCTTCAAAGGCGAGGAGCTGCGCGCCTGTCTCGTCGATGAGCATCCAGCGATAGGCGTCATCGTAGGTGCAGACCAGCGCCTTACCGCCGATAAAGGGCAGAACGAAATCGTAGGCCGGGGCCAGTTTCACCGCACCGGTCAGATCGCAGTAGCCCCATTTGTCGTTTTCAAAGTAGGGCACCCAGCCGTTGTCGCCCACCCGAAAGGCTTCGTCCATCATCGCCTGTTCATCCATCCGGGGCGCGCTGTCCACTTGATAGTGATACCCCGAGGTCATGGACATTCCCTCCGTTGTGCCGAGAATGAACATCTCGCCGCCGGTGCTGTGGGCCCCGTGGCCGAACCGCGTGGCGTCCAGCAGTTCCCATTCGTTCGGCACCTGATACAGCGGCGTGAACTGACCGTCCAGCGTCAGATAGCCGCATTCCAGCGGGTAATACTCCGGGAAGAAGTATTCCGGGCTGTAGGGAAGGTATTTCGCCGCAAAGGCAACGCCGTCGTGAAAAGAGCCCACCACTTCGAACCCATCAAAAATGTCCGCGTACTGCTCGTCCACCATCGGCACCCGCTCCATCTCCACCGGCGCGGCAGAGGGCGCCGCCGGGGCCTCGCTTGTGCCCGCTCCGCCGGATTGGCTGCCGGGCGCTGCCTGGCCGCAGCCCGCCAGCAGCAGCACTGCCAGCAGCCCGGCACAAGCGCGCGGGAACATTTTCTTTTTCATTCTGTTTCCTCCTTGCAAAACGAGCGTTTTCCCGCTCGCCTGTCGTTGATTTTATCATTATAACATATTTTATCAAAATAAAACAGCCTCTGTTCAAAACAGAGGCTGTTTGTGGTTTATTCTGCGGGTGCGGCGCTTTGGCCCGGTTCGGAAGCAGGTTCAGAAGTCGATGCGGAGGAACTCTGCGCCGGGTCGGAAGCCGGGGCGGAAGACGCCGGCTGCGAGCCGGAGGCGGCTTCGGAAGACGCTGCCGCACCGGAGGATGCGGCGCTCTCGTCCGGCGGCGGAGCTTCGCTCTCCTCCTGTTCAAAGCTGCCGGGGGCGAAGGTGAAGCGGTGGATGGAGTCGTCCAGCTGGCTGGAGACGTCCAGCGTGCCCCGGTCGGAGGCGTCCAGATATTCGCCGCTCTCGTTTTTCAGCAGCAGCGTCGCCACGCTCACCTTGTAATCCAGGTTGTTGAAGGTGCCCAGCAGCACCTTGACCCGCCCTTCGTAGACGAAATAGGCGTCGGTGCCCAGGCCCATGTCGATGCGGGTGCAGCTCTCGGCCAGGCCCGCGTTGTACAACTGATGCATCAGGTCGCTGATCTGCTCCGACTGTTCCTTGGTGGGCATGGAGAGATAGCGTCCCGGGGTGGGCGTGTTCACGCCCAGGCCGGTGATGACCGGCAGGTCGGCAGGCTGGTCGGTCTGAACCTTCAGCACCTTCAGTCCGTCGCTGAGGATGACCCAGCCGGCGCTTGTTTTGGCGCACCATGCCTCGGTGGCCGGCGCCACCTGTACCACCACCGTATCCGGCAGGCGGCGGCGCACCTTGATGACCTCAAGATAGGGCAGCTGCAGCTCCATCGCCGCCTGCTTTTCCCCCGCCGAAAAGCCGAAGAGGTTTTCCTCCATGGGCACGGCCAGGGCGCCGAGAATGGCGTCCTCGGTGTAAATGCCGGTGTTGGCGGGGGTGGTCTTGTCCAGATTTTCCACCACGATGTGCTTGACCTTGAACAGCACCGTCACCGACAGGATGAAGCCCACCGCCATCAGAAATACCACAAAGAAAAAGGCGAGCCAGCGGCGGCGGCGACGACGACGGCGCATTTCGCCCCGGGTCATCTGCCGGCGGCGGGCCGGCTCGTCCTTATGCTTTTTTGCGCCGCGGCGGGGCCGTTCCCGGCTCTCGGCGGGCGCGTCCAGAGGTTCCATGCCCACCGCCCCCAGCGGCAGCACCATCTGCTGCATCTCGCCGGCCTTGCGCCGGGGCTGCTTCGGGATGGGGGCGGTCTGTTGGTCAAAAAGCGGCGCCTGAGGCTCCGTTCTGCCGCCGGCGGGCGGGCGGCGCACCGCACGTTTCTTCTTTTCTCTCACGGGCTGCGCCGCCTCCTTCCCTGCCGGGCAAAGCTCACTGCTCCATCAGTTCGGCCAGCTTCGCCCAGATTTTTTCAAGACTTTCCGGCTCGGCCAGCGCCCGGGCCATCTTGCCCATCACCGCCAGCTTGCCGTTCTCCTGCACCAGCTGCTGCACCGTCTGCACCAGCACGGGGCCGGTGAGGTCTTTCTCCTCAATGACCACCGCCGCACCCGCTTTCTGCAGCTCCAGCGCGTTGTAATACTGGTGGTTCTCCGCCACGTTGGGGCTGGGGATGAGGATGGCCGCGCGGCCCACCGCTTCCAGCTCCGCCAGGGTCAGCGCGCCGGCGCGGCTGATGACCAGGTCCGCCGCCGCCAGCAGCTCGGGCATATTTTCAATGTATTCCTGCACCTGCAGGCGGCTGCCGGGCTGAACGCCCTTTTCCGCCATCAGCTTGCGGAACAGCTCCACGCCCCGGCTGCCGGTGGCATGGATGTGCAGGATGTTCCAGGGGCAGGATTTCTCCCACGCCACCAGTTCCGCCACCACTTCGTTGATGCGCCGCGCCCCCAGGCTGCCGCCGAAGCTGAGAATGACGGTGCGCTGGCCGGCGTCCAGTTTGCTGCGGGCCAGATCCCGGTTCTGCATGAAGATCTCCGGCCGCACAGGGTTGCCCACAACGCTGGTCTTTTCCGGCGCGCCCAGCTTCTCCACGGCGGCGGGCACCGCGGCAAAAATGACGTCCACGTCCTTGGCCAGCAGCTTGTTGGTCACGCCGGGGAAGGCGTTCTGCTCGTGGATGGCGGTGCGGATGCCCATTTTCGCGGCACAGCGCACCACCGGCCCGCTGACATAGCCGCCGCAGCCGATGACCAGGTCGGGCTTGAGCTCCCGCAGCATCTTTTTCGCCCGGGGCCCCGCCAGCGCCAGATGATACACCGCCTGCACGTTGCGGGCGATGTTCTTGGGGGTGAGTTTTCGCTGGATGCCGTTGACCTCGATGTGGTGGAAGGGATAGCCCGCCTTGGTGACCAGGCGGTATTCCATGCCTTCCCTGCGGCCGGCAAAGTGGATCTCGGCGTCCGGCCGGTGGGCCTTGATGGCTCCCGCGATGGCAAGCGCCGGGTTGATGTGGCCGGCGGTGCCGCCGGCGGCAATGAGCACGCGCATGACTTTCTCTCCTTTGGGGTCAGGTTTTGTCCGCCCGGAACACATGGGCCTCCTGGCGGGCCTTCTCTTCGGCTTCGCGCGCCTTGCGCTCGGCCCTGGCCTGGTTTGCCGCCCGACTCACACTGAAGACCACGCCCATCTCGCCCAGCAGCAGCAAAAGGCTGGTGCCGCCGGAGGAGAAGAAGGGCAGGCTGATGCCGGTGTTTGGGATGGTGTTGGTGACCACCGCGATGTTGAAGAAGAACTGGAAGCCGATCTGGGCCATGATGCCCACCACCAGCAGGCTGCCCGCCCGGTCGGGAGCGTTCGCGGCCACATAGATGCCCTGGGCAACGAGCAGCGCGAAGAGGGCGATGCACAAAAGCGCGCCCACAAACCCCAGCTCCTCGCCCAGAATGGCGAAGATAAAGTCGTTCTGCGCCTCCGAGAGCCACAGGTGCTTCTGGGTGGAGTTGCCCAGCCCAACGCCGAACCAGCCGCCGGAGCCGATGGTGTAAAGGCCCTGGGCGGTCTGCATGGTGGAGTCCAGCACGTCGGAGAAGGGGTCCAGCCAGCCGGAGAGGCGCTCCTGCACATAGCCCTTACTGGTGATGAGCAGCAGAGCGATACCGCCCGCCGCCGCGCCGCCGCCGATGGCGAACCACATGAGGTTCGCGCCGCCCACGAACATCAGCGTGGCCGTGATGCAGCACATCAGGATCATGGCGCTGTTGTGAGGCTCCAGGCGCAGAAGCACAATCATGGGCACCAGCAGCACGCCGGGCAGCAAAATGCCCTGGCGGAAATTGTGCATGCGGCTGCGGTTTTTCTCGAACAGCGTCGCCAGCAGCAGCACGATGGAAAACTTGGCGATCTCGCCCACCTGCACGGTGGGCAGGCCCTTGATGTTGATCCAGCGGTGCACGTTGTTGATGGGCGGCATGAACAACACCGCCACCAGCAGGATGAGCGTTACCCAGTAGAGCGGCCAGGCAAAGCGCAGCAGCAGGCGGTAATCCACCCGGCTGATGACGAGCATCGCCGCAAAGCCCACCAGCGCGTAGAGGGCCTGGCTGCGGATGTAGTGATAGCTGTCGCCGAATTTGTAGTAGGCGATGGCATAGCTGGCGCTGAACAGCACGATCAGCCCGAAGGCCAGCAGCACCACCAGGTTCGCCAAAAGGCCCATGCTGATGGGGCCCTGGCGCTTGAACAGCGACTGGATCAGCGCTTTGAGCAGCGGTTCCTTTTTGGCCTGGTTCGCTACAGGGCGCATACGGCCGCTGCGCGGCGCAGGCCGGGGCGCGGGCACAGGCTCAGGCCGCACCGGCACGGAACGGGCCGTGCCGGAAACGGGCGGGCGGCGCAGCGGCCGTCCGGACATATCTCTTGTGGACACGGCGGCACCGCCCCCTTTCAAAAGTTATCTCTCACAGGTAATAAACGTAGGCAAACAGAACGCCCAGCGCGGCAACGGAAAAAGCGATGAAGCTGAAGACGCAGTCGATCTTCACTTCGCTCCAGCCGCGCATCTCAAAAGAGTGATGGATGGGAGTCATCTTGAACAGGCGCTTGCCGTGGGTCAGCTTGAAGTAGGTGACCTGAATGACCACCGTGGTGGCCTCCCAGATGTACACCGCGCCGAAGAAGAAAATCAGTTCCGGCCGGCCCATGGCGTAGGCGATGCCCGCCACCGCGCCGCCCAGGAACATGCTGCCGGTGTCGCCCATGAAGGTCTTGGCCGGGTAGAAGTTCCAAAACAGGAAACCGGTGAGCGCGCCCGCCATGGCGGCGGCAAAGATGCTGAGGTTGAACTCGCCCAACAGGCTGGTGAGGGTCAGAAAGCCCAGCATGGCCACAAAGGTGACGCAGCTGCACAGGCCGTCGATGCCGTCGGTGAGGTTCACCGCGTTGACGATGCCGATGATGAGGCCGTAGGACAGCGGGTAGTACAAAAGCCCCAGATCCACATAGCCCACCATGGGCAGCGTGACCCAGGTGGTGAGGGTGCCGTTCATGTGCAGCGCGAAGAGCAGCGCGGTGGTGATGAGCAGCTGCGCCACGATCTTCTGCATGGCGCGCAGGCCCAGATTGCGCTTTTTGACCACCTTGATGAAGTCATCCAGAAAGCCCACCATGCCAAAGGCGAAAGCCGAGAACATGGCAATGTACAGGCTGCGGGCGGTGGGGCCGCCCAGCATGTCCGGCGCGCCGTTCAGCAGGCTCAGCGTGGCCAGAGCCACCGCCACCGTGCCCGCGAAGATGAAGCACAGGCCGCCCATGGTGGGCGTGCCCTGTTTTTTGTTGTGCCAGGTGGGGCCGATCTCCTTGATGGTCTGCCCGAAGTGCAGCTTGTGCAAAAAGGGTACGATCACAAAGCCGGAAACCGCCGACAGGACGAATCCGGCAAAAGCCGCAAGGATCAGCGCGTAGCGTGCCATAGTTTGAAAACTCCCTCTCACTCTGGCCGGCTCCCGGCCGGCGTGATGACGCTCCGCAAAGAGCGCCGCAAAAGATCCGCTTTGACGCAGCGCCGCCCGGGCCGTAAACCCAGGCTGCGCGCCGCCGCCCCCTTATTTTATTGCAAAGTTTCCTCGCCGTAAAGAGCTTTCAGGATATTTTCCAGCTTCATGCCCCGGCTGGCCTTGGCCAAAAGCGCGTCTCCGGGCTTCAAGAGGCCTTTCAGAGCCTCCAGCGCGGCGGCGGGGGTGTCGCAGTGCACCGCCGCAAGGCCCGCCTTTTCCGCTTCCTCGGCCATCACTTTGCTCTCGGCGCCGAGGGCCACCAGACCCGCAAGGTGCGCTTCGGCGGCCCAGCGGCCCACCTGGCGGTGGGCTTCTTCGGAAATGGCGCCGAGCTCCAGCATATCTCCCAGCAGGGCGTATTTTTTGCCGGAACCTGCGTCGAAGGCGCTGAACATGGACAGGCTGGCCTTCATGCTGTCCGGGCTGGCGTTGTAGCAGTCCTCCACCACGGTGAGGCCCGCTTTCTTCACCACATGCTGGCGCATGCCGGTGGCCTCGTAGTTCGCCAGGGCCGCGGCGCATTTCGCCTTGTCCAGGCCCAGCCGGCTGGCGGCGGCGTAGGCCGCCAGGGCGTTGTAGACGTTGTGCCGGCCCATGGCGGGGATGCGGACTTCAAAGCGCTCATCGCCGTCCGCCAGCGTGAACCGCTCGCCCTCGGGGCTGCTCTCGATGGCCTCGGCCCGCACGTCGGCCCAGGGAGCCTCGACGCCGTACCACACCGGGCGCAGGCGGGCGGGGATGAGGCCCTGCTCCTTCGCTTTGCACAGGTACTCGTCGTCGGCGTTCAGCGCCAGCGGCGCGCCGTCCGGCAGGCCGGCGCAAATTTCCAGTTTCGCTTTGAGGATGTTTTCCCGGCTGCCCAGGCTCTCCATGTGGGACACGCCGATGCAGGTGATGAGGCCCGCCGACGGCCGTGCAGCCCGGCTGAGCCGCTCGATCTCGCCCAAGGCGCTCATGCCCATCTCCACCACGGCGTACTGGGTGGTGGGCGCAAGGCGGAAGAGGGTGTTGGGCATGCCGATCTCGTTGTTCTGGTTGCCTTCGGTCTTGATGGTCTCGCCAAAGGCGGAAAGGACGGCATAGCAGAACTCCTTGGTGGTGGTCTTGCCCACGCTGCCGGTGACGCCGATCATTTTGGGCGCAAAGAGCATGCGGTAGTTTGCCCCCATGCGCACCATGGCCTTGTGGCTGCTGGGCGTCAGCACCAGTTTTTCCGCCGGAACGCCCTCCACCGGATGCTCCGCCACCACGCAGAGCGCACCGCCCTCGATGGCGGCGGCAGCGTAGTCATGGCCGTCCACCCGCTGGCCGGGAAAGCAAACGAACACGCAGCCCGGCTGTACCTTGCGGCTGTCGGTGACGACGGCGGTGACCGCTTCGCCGCCCAGACTGCCCGCCTGAGCAAGGCCCGCAAGAAGCTGGTTCAGTGGGATGGGATACATGGCAAAAACCTCCCTCACAGGGCGCCGCAGCGCCCTTCTTGTCCTTTTTTACTACTGTATGCGGCCGTCGGCCGGAGAATGTGTACAGGCCTTTACCCTTCCGCGCCGGTGACGGTGAGGGTAATGACCGAGCCCATCTTGACCTCGGTGTTCTCCGCCGCGCTCTGGGCAGTCACGGTGCCCTCCTCTGCCGACAGCGAAGCGTTCAGCCCCGCCGCGGTGAGGATCTGTTTTGCCAGCGCAGCGCTCTTGCCCACCACGTTGGGCACAGGCACGTTGGGAATGTCGGCGCTGTCGGTGAACAGGTAGACGGTGGAGCCGGCCGGCACCTTTTCGCCCGCCGCGGGGCTCTGGGCCAGCACCAGATCACCGGTGCCCACTCTGCGGTGGGCAAAGCCCTTCTTGTTCAGTTCCACCTGGGCCATATCCCACTGCTGGTAGCTGGGGTTCGCCGGGCTGACCAGATTGGGAACGGTCACGTTGCCGGTGGGCAGCAGGGCGGGGTCGGTCTCGATGCCCAGATAGGGGGCCACTTCGCTGATGATGTTGCCCACCAGGGGAGCGCTCAGCATGGAGCCGAACTCCGTCTCGGCGTGAGGCTCGTCCACGAACGCCAGCACCAGGATCTCCGGGTCGTCGATGGGAACCACGCCCACGAAGCTGGAGACCTTCTCATAGCTGGTGGGGTCGTCGGCCTTGGGGCGGTCCAGCTTTTCACTGGTGCCGGACTTGCCGCCGATGTGATAGCCCGCCACATAGGCGTTGCGGCCGGCAGCGCCGTCGGCGCCGTTGTCCACCACGCCCTCCATCATCACCCGCAAAGCGGCGCTGGTCTCCTCGCTGATGACCTGGCGCTTGGCGGAGGGCTCAAACTCCTCCACCACGTTGCCGTCGTTGTCCACGATCTTGCTCACGATGTGGGGCTGCACAAGGTAGCCGCCGTTCACCACCGCGCAGACGGCGGTGGCCATCTGGATGGGGGTGACCTTCTGGGCCTGGCCGAAGCTGGTGGAGGCCAGGTCGATGAGAGACATATCCTCCTCGGGATAGTAGGAAATGCCCTCATAGGGATACTGCTCCGCCGGCAGGTCGATGCCTGTGGTCTCGGTGAAGCCGAAGGCGGTGTAGTAGTCGGAAAAGACCTCTTTGCCCATGAGCAGGGCTTCCTGGATGGTAGCCTGGTTGCAGCTGTTGGCCAGAACGTCGGCGGGGGTCTGCCAGCCATGGACGCCGAGGACGCCGTAGCCGTTGTCAGCGCACTGATAAGGCTTTGTGCCGGGCAGCACAGTGTAGCCGCCGGCGACGCAGTTGAAGCTGGAATTCACGGTGCCCGCGCCGGAGTCCAGCAGGGCGCTGGTGGTGACGAGCTTGAACACCGAGCCGGGGGTGTACAGGTCGGTGATGGTCTTGTTCTTCCACTGGCGCTGGCGTTCCTCGCCCTGCACCCGGGTGTATTCCTCCCCTTCCAGGCCTTCCAGCAGGGCGGCCCGTTCGGGGTCGTAGATGGTCATGGGGTCGTTGGGGTCGAAGTCCGGCTTGGTGGCCATGGCCAGAATGGCGCCGGTATTCACGTCCATCACGATCACCACGCCCCGCTCGGTCACGTTGTTCACCTTGACCGAGTTCTCCAGGTATTTTTCCGCGATGGCCTGGATCTCCGCGTCCAGCGTAAGGACGAGATTGTCGCCGTCCTTGGCCTCATAGAGCACGCGGTCGTCGTTGGCCACCTCGCCGCCGGTGGGAGTGCGCTGGCTCACCAGACGGCCCGGCGTGCCGGCCAGCACATCCTCATAGTATTGTTCCAGGCCGTAGAAGCCGTATCCGTCGGCGTGCATGAAGCCCAGCACGCTGGCCGCAAAGGCGCCGAAGGGGTATTCCCGCTTGGTGTCCTGGGAAACGATGATGGCGAGTTTGTTCTCCGAGGCGTACTGGGAGATCTGGTCCGCCACAGGCTTGTCTACCTGTTTTGCCAGCAGAACGTACTGCTTGGAGTCGTCAATGAGCTTGTCGTAGATCTCCTGGGCGTCCATGCTCAGAATCGACGCCAGGTCCTGGCTGATGGTCTGCACCCGGGCAGCCCGGCGCTGGGCCTTGGATTCATCGCTCTCCGTGCCGCCCATGGCCTCCAGCTCCGCCTTGGTGAGGCTGGGCGCCTTGATCTGGCTGGGGTCGGCGGTGATGGTCCACACGATGCTGCTCTTCGCCAGCACCTTGCCGGTGGCGTCGTAGATCTGGCCGCGCTGGGGGGTGATGGTCATGTCTTTCATCTGCTGGCTGGCGGCGGCGTTCAGCATCTCGTCGTGGCGGACGATCTGCCAGGTGTACAGCCGCCAGACGAGCAGCCCGCACCCCAGGACCAAAAACAGCCCCAGCAGCACGAAGCTGCGGATCTTCAGCGAGCGGTTCCCCCCGCTCTGCGGCTCATTTGTCTGTTTGTTCATGCTTTATGTTCCCTCTTGCGGAGCCCGCGGCCCCGGGTAAAATGCAAACTCGTGAGCCCTCCCCCGCCGCCCGCTGAGGGGCAACGCGCAGGGGCTGGCTCACGGGTTCAGATACTCCATCAGGCTGAGCAGGCTGGTGCTCAGAAATTCGGTCAGTTTTTGGGCGGTGGTTTCCGGCCGGTTGATGACGCTTTCGCTTTCCAGCGAGAAGTAGGTCACCTGGCTGCGGTCCACCTTGACCAGGCCCAGCTCTCCGGCGGCGACCTGCTCCACATTCCGCAGGCTGGTCTTGGAGTCCAGCACGCCGGACAGGTAGTTGTAGGTGCTCTGTTCGCTCACCAGATCGCTCTGGACGTTCTGAATGTCCACCGTGAGCTCGGTGATGGTGGCCTGGCTGTAGAGGAAGCCCACCACCAGGGCGGTCATCACCACCGTGAGCGCTACCGTTTTCACGGTTTGCAGGTTCAGGCGGGAGGCCTTCTTTTTGCCCTTGACGGCCCGGACTTTCGGGCGGGGCCGCTGGGCGCGGTTTTCAAACAGTTCAAGATCGTATGCGGGCTGGGCCACGGCGGCCACCTCCTTTCCGGGCAGGAAGGGCGGCGGCCCTGCCTGCGTTGTTTACAGTTTTTCGATGACCCGCAGCTTTGCGGAGCGGCTGCGGCGGTTATTCTCCAGCTCATCGGGCGCGGCCTCGATGGGCTTGCGGGTAATGAGCTTGGCTTTTGCTTTGCCGCCGCACACGCACACCGGATATTCCGGGGGACAGGTGCAGGCGGTGGCCCACTGGCGGAAGCGGTTCTTCACCAGCCGATCTTCCAGGGAGTGGAAGGTGATGATGGCGAAGCGTCCGCCGGGGGCCAGCAGATCAAAAATCTCGTCCAGGCCTTCGCTCAAAGCGTCCATCTCGCCGTTCACCGCGATGCGGATGGCCTGGAAGCTTCGGCGGGAGGGGTTTTTGTCCTTGCGGCGCACCGCCGGGGGCAGCGCCGAGGCGATGGCGTCGGCCAGTTCCAGGGTGGTGGCGAAGGGTTTCTGTTCCCGCTGGCGGACGATGCGGCCGGCGATGGCCCAGGCGTAAGGTTCCTCGCCGTATTCCCGCAGGATGCGGGCCAGTTCCTCCCGGCTTTCGCTGTTCACCAGGTCCGCGGCGGTGGGGCCCGACTGGCTCATGCGCATATCCAGCGGCGCGTCCTGCCGGTAGGAGAAGCCCCGCTCGCCGTCGTCCAGCTGGTGGGAAGAGACCCCCAGGTCCAGCAGCGCGCCGTTGATGGCGGTCACACCCAGGTCGGCCAGCGCGCGGCGGGCGAAACGGAAGTTCGTCCTCACCACCGTGGCGGGCAGGCCCTTAAGTCTCTCGGTGGCGGCTGCCACCGCATCCGGGTCCTGGTCCAGGCTGATGAGGCGCCCGGTGGTCAGGCGCCGGGCGATCTCGCTGGAGTGCCCGCCGCCGCCGGCCGTGCCGTCAAGATAAGTTCCCGCGGGGTCGATGGCAAGGCCCTCCAGGCACTCGTTCAAAAGCACCGGCACATGACTGAATTCCATGCCTGCCATCCCCCTTTCGGTCGTGTTTCAAAGAATCAGAAGTCCAGTTCCTCCATGGCCGCCTCGATGTCGGCGCCGGAGAGGCTCTGCTGTTTGCGCTGCCAGGCGGCGGTGTCCCAGATCTCGGCGTAATTGCCCACGCCGATGACCGTGACCTCCTTCTGCAGCCCCGCGTGGGTGCGCAGCGCGGATTCCAGCAGGATGCGGCCCTGCTTGTCCGGCGTGACTTCCTGGGCCGCGGCGAAAAGGAAGCGCTGGATGTCCCGCGTTTTGACCATGCTCTTGGAGCGCAGGATGTCGGTGATGCGCTGCCATTCCGCCTCGGGGAAGGCCACCAGGCAGTCGTCCAGCCAGCGGGTGACCACGAACTGCCTGCCCATCTTCTCGCGGAACTTTGCGGGGAAGTTCAGACGGCCCTTTTCGTCGATGGTGTAGTTGTATTCGCCCATCAGCATTTTGGCCGCCCCCTTCCGGGAAGAACAGGCGGCGGAGAGCCATTCCCCACTTTGACCCACTCTTACCCACTTTTGATTACAATTATACGGGATAAGGCCCCAAAATGCAAGATGCGGGACGTAGAAATACAGGGCGTTTGCGCCGGATTTTTGGGCGTTGTTTTGGCGAAAGGTACAAAAAAACGGGCCGTGAACAAAGGTTCACGGCCCGTTGGGCGATATGGGAGAAAAACGGCGGAAAATCAGCCGTTTTTGGCGCTCTGGCGCAGGTTGGCGCGCACGGTCTTGACCTCGGCGGCGCTGCGGGCCAGCTGCTCCTCGGTGGTGCGCAGCATGTTCTCGCAGTAGTCGGTGACGGTGGTGCGCATGGTGCGCGCCTGGGTCTGGGCGGAGGAGACGATCTCGGCGGCGCGCTGCTGGGCGGCCTTGACCACTTCCTGCTCGCTCACCAGCACCCGGGCGCGGTCCTCGGCCTTTTTCACGATGGCCTCGGCCTCGCGCTTGGCGTCGGCCACAATCTCGGCCCGGTCGTTCACGATGGCCTTGGCCTGGCGGATCTCGGTGGGCAGATTGAGGCGCACCTCGTCGATGATGTCCTGCATGCGGTCGGCGTCCACGACCCGCTTGCCGCCCGCGAAGGGCAGGCCGGTGGCTTCCTCCAGCATCTCTTCCATCATATTCAGCAATTCATCGATGTTCATTCCGCTCGCTCCTTTTCATAACGGGTCACCAGCACCTTGCCGTACCGGTATTGTTTTTTCTTGTGCAGACCGCCGCACTCGTCCGGCAGGTCGGCAGCCAGCTCGCTCTCGCAGAGCACGGTGCCGCCGGGCGCGGTCACCTTCGCCACCGCCGGCAGGATGGCCGCCAGGGTGCCGTGGTGATAGGGCGGGTCCAGCAGCACGATGTGGAAGGTATCCCTGGTGGCGGCAAGGAAGCTCTCCGCCTCGCCCTGGGCCACACGGCACCGGTCGAACACGCCCGCCGCCTTGCAGTTGCGGGTGATGATCTCCACCGCGCGGCGGTCACGGTCCAGAAAGACGCAGCCGGCGGCGCCGCGGCTGATGGCCTCGATGCCCAGCTGGCCGCTGCCGGCGAACAGGTCCAGCACCCGCGCGCCGGGCAGGCTGAACTGCAATGCGCTGAACATGGCCTCCTTCACCCGGTCAATGGTGGGCCGGGTGACTTCCTCCCCGGGCAGCGTTTCCAATTTTGTTCCCCGGGCATCTCCGGCGATCACGCGCATATCCTTCCCTGCCTTTCACGGCGCGGCCGCTGGGCCGCGCTTGAGTTTATGGTTCATTATCCCCTGTTCCGGGGGCTTTGTCAAGGGCCGCGCCGCCGCGGAACCAGTCGAAGATGCGCCGGGCGGCGGCCGCGCCCACGCCCTTTGCCTGTTCCAGTTCCTCGGCGGAAGCCTCCCGCACCGCCGTCACCGTTTTGAAGTGGACCAGCAGCGCCTTTGCGGTGGCCGGGCCCACGCCGGGGATGGCGGTGAGGCTGGAAGCGTAGGACTTTTTCTTCTGGCTGGCCCGCTGGTACTCAATGGAGAAGCGGTGCACTTCCTCCTGGATGTTGGACAGGAAGGTGAACACACCCCGGTGCATGCTGACGGCGATCTCGCCGCCGTCGGCGGTGACGATAGCCCGGGTGCGGTGGTGGTCGTCCTTGACCATGCCGAAGAGGGGCACCGCCGCCAAAGCCGTGCCCGCCAGGGCGGCTTTCACCGCGCTCACCTGGCCCTTGCCGCCGTCCAGCAGGATGAGGTCTGGCAGCACGCCGAACTGGCCTGCCGCCCCCTTCTCATACTCGCCCGCCCGCCGGGAGAGGGCCTCGGCCATGCTGGCGAAGTCGTCGGTGCCAAAGACCGTGCGCATCTTGAAGCGCCGGTAGCCGCTTTTCAGGGGCCGGCCGTCCTGGAACACCACCATGCCGCAGACGCTGGTGCCCTCACCCCAGTTGGAGATATCGTAGCTTTCGATGACGTGGGGCGGTTTTTCCAGGCCCAGCAGGGCGGCGGTCTCGTCCAGCAGGCGCTGGCCCCGGTCGGTGCGGCCGCTCTCCCGGGCAAGACGCTCCACGGCGTTGGTGTAGGCCATGGTCACCAGTTGGGCCACATCTCCCCGCTGGGGCACATAGAGCTGCGCCTTGGCGCCTCTCGTCTCGCCCAGCAGCTGTTCCAGGGCCTCGGCGGCCTCGGGCAGCGCGTCCACCGCGATGCGGCGGGGGATCTCGCCGCCGTAGAGATAGTAGCGGGGCAAAAATTCCTCCCGCAGGGCGTCCAGGTCGGTGCTGCCTTTAAAGACAAACTCCCGTTTGTCCGCAAGGCGGCCCTTGCGGTAGCGCAGGATGGCGGCGCAGCTGGAGGAGCCGGAGGCGGCGAAGGCCATCACGTCCATCTCCACCGTCTCGTCCACCACCACTTTCTGGCCGGCGGAGACCTTTTCCACCGCAGCGATCTGGTCCCGCAGGAGGGCGGCCTGTTCGAAGTCCAGCCGTTCGGCGGCTTCCTCCATCCGGCGGCGCAAAACGGTCAGAATGTCCTTTTTGCCATGGCGGATGAGCTGGATGGCCCCCTTCACCGCCTCGTTATAGACCTCTTTGCTGATTTTGCCGCTGCAAAGCGCCATACACTTGCCGATGTGGGCGTTGAGGCAGGGGCGGCCCTTGCCGATGTCCTCGGGGAAGCGGCGGTTGCACCGGGGCAGCAGGAAGGAATCCTGGGCTGTTTCCACCATCTGCCGCACCGCAAAGCTGCTGGTGAAGGGGCCGATGTAGTCGGCCCCGTCATCGTCCTTCTGCAGCGCCGCCGAGATGCGGGGATACTCCCCTTTGGTTATCTTAACATAGCTGTAACCCTTGTCGTCCTTGAGCAGAATGTTATATTTGGGGGTGTGGGCCTTGATCTGGCTGGCCTCCAGCACCAGGGCCTCAAACTCGCTCTGGCAGACGATGACGTCGAAGGTGAAGGCGTGCTCGATCATCTGGGTGACCTTTGCGTCGTGGGGCACGCCCTCCCGGAAATACTGACTGACACGGGTGCGCAGCCGCTTGGCCTTGCCGATATAAATGATTTCGTCCCGCTTGTCCCGGATGATGTAGACTCCCGGCAGCAGCGGCAGCATTTTTGCCTTTTCGTACAGTTCGGCCTTGGTCACGGCGTTGCGCCCCCTTTCGTCCGGCCTTATTATATCCCGCCTTTGCGCCCTTTACAAGGCGCGCAGGGAAAGGAAAAAGGGCGGAATGCTCCGCCCTTTTTTGTTTATGAATGAAAAAAGAAATTACTCGGCAAAACCGGAGTTCACCAGAGCGATCAGGCCTTCCACAGCGTCCTGCTCGTCGGCGCCGTCGGCGATGATGCGGATGGTGGTGCCGCCCACGATGCCCAGGCTCAGAACGCCCAGCAGGCTCTTCGCGTTGACGCGGCGCTCCTCCTTCTCGACCCAGATGGAGGACTTGTATTCGTTGGCCTTCTGGATGAAGAAAGTAGCCGGACGGGCATGCAGGCCAACCTGATTCTCAACGGTAACTTCTTTCACAAACATGGTTCATACACTCCTACTCAAAAAAGTTTGAACGGGTTTGATACTATAATATCCCATTCATTGGCGCTTGTCGATAGCGTTCGGGAATTTTTGTCAGTTTGGCAAAAGGCGAAAATACCGGAAACGTTTCTTTGTGCATTTCATCCATTTAGTTTCCAACAATATGATGGGTTTGTTCCAAAAGTTTTAAACATAAATGGCAACGATTCCCAAATCAACCTTTTTTGAACTCCTCGGGCAGCTTTTCGTACAAATCCGGGCGGCGCTGTTTTGTGCGCTCCAGACTCATCTTTGCCCGCCACGCGTCGATGTTGCCGTGGTGGCCGCTGAGCAGCACCTCGGGCACCTTGCGCCCCCGCCATTCCTCCGGACGGGTGTACTGGGGATATTCCAGCAGGCCGTTCCAGTGGCTCTCTTCCTGATAGCCCTGGGGCTCGGCCAGAACGCCGGGCTGCAGGCGCAGCACGCTGTCCGCCACCACAAGGGCCGCCAGCTCGCCGCCGGTGAGCACATAGTCGCCGATGGAGATTTCCCGGTCGGCCAGTTCCTCGATGACCCGCTCGTCCATGCCCTCGTAGTGGCCGCAGACCAGGATGAGGCCGTCCTGCTGCGCCAGCTCCTTGGCCATCTGCTCGGTGTAGGGCTGGCCGGCGGCGGTCATGAACACGATATGCGGCCGGGGGCGGCCCTGCTCCTCGAACTGGGCCAGAATGGCCTGGCAGCAGTCGTAGATGGGCTGGGCGTTCATCACCATGCCGCAGCCGCCGCCGTAGGGGTAGTCGTCCACCTGTTTCTGGCGGTTGAGGGTGTAGTCCCGGATCTGGTGGCAGTGGGTCTCGATGAGGCCCTTGCGTGCCGCACGGCCCAGAATGCTCTCGTCCAGCACCTGCTGGCACATATCCGGAAAAAGAGTTGCGATGTCGATGCGCATGCTCATGGGCGGTCTCCGTTCTCGGCCTCGGTGAACATGCCGGGGATGGGCTCCACCAGCACACGGCCGTTTTCCAGGTCAACCTGCTTCAAGAAGGGCTTCACCGCCGGGAACAGGGTCTCGGCGCCGTTTTCGTCCCGCACGGTGTAGATGTCCTGGGCGGCGGGATGGGTGACGGAAGTGATGGTGCCGTAGACCCGGCCGCTGGCGGCGTCCACCACCGGCAGGCCCAGCAAGTCGGCTTTGAAGTAATGCCCCTTGGGCAGTTTCGCCTCGGCGCGGGCAATATAGAACACGGTGCCCACCAGCTCCCGGGCGGTCTCGGGGTCATGGACGCCTTCCAGCGTGAGCAGGGCCATGTTCTTGTGGGGACGCACTTTCACAAGGCCGATGGGGTTTTGCCCCTGCGGCCCGCGGTACAGGCGGGAAAAACCCGCCAGAAAGGCGGCGCTGTCGCACCAGAGCTCCACCTTCACCTCGCCGGCGATGCCGTGGGTGGTGACCGCCTTGCAGGCTTCGAGATATTCTTGCATGAGGATACCCCCTTAAAACTGAAAAACAGGGCCCTTCGAGACAAAGGGCCCTGTCGGTTTTGTGCCTGGGTGCAGCCGGTCAGTCGATCTCGACCAGGACCTTCTGCCCCTTGCGGACGGCGGCGGCGCGCATCACAACGCGGATCGCCTTTGCAATACGCCCCTGTTTGCCGATCACACGGCCCATGTCGCCTTCGGCCACGCTCAGGTGGTAGACGACAGTGCCGTCCTCACGGGGATCGTCCACGGTGACGGTCACCGCGTCGGGCTCATCCACCAGTCCCCGGGCCACAGCAAGCAGCAACTCCTGCATTTTGACGTCCTCCATTGCCTGTTACAGAATCTCGGACTTCTTCAGCAGGACGCGCACCGTGTCGGTGGGCTGAGCGCCGTTGGCGATCCACTTCTTGGCCTTCTCAGCGTCGATGTTGATCACAGAGGGCTCTTTGGTGGGATCGTAGTAGCCGATCTCCTCGATAAAGCGGCCATCGCGGGGGAAGCGGCTATCCGCCACCACAACACGATAGAACGGAGCCTTCTTGGCGCCCATGCGGCGCAGTCTGATTTTGACAGCCATTCCTGTCACCTCCTGTTAAAATTGGGGCCCATTGGCTGGGCGTTTATTCTATAAAACCCCGGCCCCAGGCAAAACGCCCGCTGGGCCCCAGAGGTTTTATCAAATTGGGAAGGGCCTTTTAAAAACCCAGATTCATGCGCCGGCCAAAGGCGCGGGGGTTCTTCTTGACCTGCTTCATCAGCTTCTGCATGGCGTCGAACTGGCGCAGCAGCCGGTTGACCTCCTCCACGGAAGTGCCGCTGCCGGCGGCGATGCGCCGCTTGCGCTTGGGGTTGATGATGGAGGGCTTTGCCCGCTCGGCGGGGGTCATGCTGAGGATGATGGCCTCCACCCGGACGAAGGCTTTTTCGTCCACGTCATCAGGGTTGACCTTTGCGCCGCCCGGCAGCATGGAGAGCATGGCGGAAACGCCGCCCATCTTTTTCATCTGGGCAAGCTGGTCCAGCATGTCGTTCATGTCGAACTTGCTGTCCATCATGCGCTTGGCGGTCTCGGCGGCCTTTTTCTGGTCCTGGGTCTCCTGCGCCTTCTCGATGAGGGTCAGCACGTCGCCCATGCCCAGGATGCGGCTGGCCATGCGGCCGGGATGGAAGACCTCAAGGTCGTCCAGCTTTTCGCCGGTGCCCTGGAACTTGATGGGCTTGCCGGTGACCGCCTTCACGCTGAGGGCCGCGCCGCCGCGGGTGTCGCCGTCGGTCTTGGTGAGGATGATGCCGTCCACGGCAACCGCCTCGTTGAAGGCCTTGGCCACGTTCACCGCATCCTGACCGGCCATGGCGTCCACCACCAGCAGAACTTCATCCACCGTCACCGCCTCGCGGATGCGGCCAAGCTCTGCCATCAGGGCTTCGTCCACATGCAGACGGCCGGCGGTATCCAGAATGACGATGTCGTTGCCGTGATCCTTGGCGTGGGCCACCGCCGCTTTGGCGATGACTTCGGGCTTTTCGGTGCCCATGGTGAACACCGGCACGCCCGCCTGCTTGCCCACCACCTGCAGCTGTTCAATGGCCGCGGGGCGGTAAACGTCGCAGGCCACCAGCAGAGGCCGGTGCCCGGCCTTCAAAAACCACTTGCCCAGCTTTGCGGCGTGGGTGGTTTTGCCGTTGCCCTGCAGGCCGCAGAGCATGAGCACCGTGGGGGGCTTGGACTTGATGTGGATGCGGGCCGCCTCGTCGCCGCCCATGAGGGCGGTGAGCTCCTCGTTGACGATCTTGATGACCTGCTGGGCGGGGGTGAGGCTTTCCATCACCTCGTGGCCCATGGCGCGCTCGGTGACCTGAGCGATGAAGCTCTTGGCCACCGTGTAGTTGACGTCGGCTTCCAGAAGGGCCATGCGCACTTCCCGCATGGCGGCCTTGATGTCCGCCTCCGAGAGCTTGCCTTTGCCCCGCAGCCGCTTGAACACGCCGCCCAGTCGCTGGGAAAGGGATTCAAATGCCATTGTGTTTCAAGACCCCCTTCTCAGTCGGTGATGCGCCGGATCTCCTCCAGCATCTGGTCCACGTCCCGCTCGATCTCCGCGCTGGGCGAGTAGGAGTTGGAGTTGGCAAAGCGGATGGAGCGGGCCAGGCTTTCCAGCTGGGCCACGCCCTGCTGCACGGCCCGGTAGCGGGCCGCGAAGCCTACCTTCTGCTCCAGGTCAAGGATGATGCCCTCGCCGCGCTTGATGGAGTCCCGCACGCCCTGGCGGGTGATGCCGAAGTTGTCGGCGATTTCCGCCAGCGACAGATCGTCGTTGTAGTACTGCTCCATCACCTCGCGCTGGCGCTCGGTGAGCACGTCGCCGTAAAAATCCAGCAGAAACGAAATCTCAAGATTTTTTGCCACGGTGCAGCCCATCCTTTCGCGAGGTTTGTAAAGGTATTTGCTTTACAGTGCACATTATAACAAAAGAACCGCCTTCTGTCAAGAGGCATTGCCCAAAAAACAGGCCCGGATTTTGTGAAAAAGTGCAGAAAGCGCAGGTGCGAAGCCGGTCGGCGGATTGACGGCCCGGTCGCATTTGGTATAATTGAAGTAATTTATGGAAAAGGGGGGCGGCGGGCCGTGGCAGTGTTCAAAAACTACTACCAGTACCTCTACGCCTGCCCGGTGGTGAAGCTCACCGGCTACGCCGCCCGCTTCGAAGTGCCGGGGCGCATCTTCGCCTATCTGGACTTCGCCGGCCCCACCGGCAGCGCCAAGGACGGCCTGGCGGAAGGGATGCTGGCGCTGGCGGCCCAGCGGGGCGATCTGAAAAAGGGCCAGCCGGTGGTGGAAGCCAGCGGCGGCACCTTTGCGGCGGCGCTGTGCATCGCGGCGCGGCGCAGCGGCCACCCGGTGTATCTGGTGGTGTCCCCCACTTTGCCGGGCGAGCGGCAGAAGCTGCTGCAGCGGCTGGGGGCCCAGCTGGTGTTCTGTGCGGAGGGCATGTCCCGTCGCAAGGCCGCCCGGGAAATGGCCCTGCGCACCGCCGAGGAGAAGGGCGGCTATTATCTGGACTATTTTAACAACGACGACAACCCGGAATACCACCGGCGCATCACCGGCCCGGCCATTCTGAAGGCCACCCACGGCGGCGAGGACATCGACACCATCGTAGCGGGGGTGGGCAGCGGCGGCACGGTGACCGGCGTGGGCGAGCACGTGAAGGCCTGGACCAACCACATCCGCATGGTGGCGGTGGAGCCCTACGAAAGCCAGGCCATCGGCGGCGGCTTCATCGGCCGCCACGGCATCCCGGGCCTCGGGGTGGGGTTTGTGCCCCAGAACTACAACCCTTACATCGTGGACCGGGTGGTGGCGGTGGCCAGCGGCGAGGCGCTGCGGGCCGCCCGGGACGTGCTGCGCACCGACGCCATCCCCGCCGCGCCCAGCGCGGGGGCGGCACTCTATGCCGCCCGGACGCTGCTGGAGCAGGGCAAGGCCAAAAGCGCCCTGTGCGTATTCAGCGGCAGGCAGATTTACGAATGAAAAAAGGCCGTCCCCCAGGGGACGGCCTTTTTGCGTTTAGTAATACATATACACCTGGCAGGGGATCATGCCGTTGTAGAGCTTGCGGCGGCGAGCGGCCTTTTTGCCGAAGTGCTTTTCAAAGTCGGCGTCGGCGGTGATGACGTAGGCGCCCTTCACCGGGTTCGCGGCAAGGCGCGCGCCCAGCGTACCCGCCAGACGGGCGGCCTCGGCCAGATCGCCCAACCGCTCGCCGTAAGGAGGGTTGGTAAGCACCGTCTGCTCCGGGGCGGGGGCAAAGTCCTCCACATCGGCCACGGCGAAGCGGCAGCGCTCGCCCACGCCGGCCAGCTTTGCGTTGTGGGCCGCCAGCTCCACGGCGGCGGGGTCGATGTCAAAGCCGCAGCCCTCGAAGGCCGCGTCCTTGCGAATTTCCGAAAGGGCCTTCTCCCGCTGGGCGGCCCAGACCGCCGGCGGGCAGAAGCTGTACTGCTCGGCGGCAAAGCGGCGGCGCAGGCCCGGGGCGATGTTCATCGCCTTCTGGGCAGCCTCGATGACCAGGGTGCCGCTGCCGCAGAAGGGGTCGGCCACCAGGGTGTCACGCCGCACGCGGCCCAGGTCGGCGATGGCGGCGGCCAGCGTCTCCTTGATGGGCGCGCCGGTGGCGTTGCGCCGGTAGCCCCGCTTGTGCAGGCCGTCGCCGCTGGTGTCCAGCATCAGCTCCGCCTGGTCCTTGCGGATGGAAAATCGAATTTTATACTGCACGCCGGTCTCGGGCAGGAACAGGGTCTTGTGGCCCTTTTTCAGCCGCTCCACCACCGCCTTTTTCACGATGCTCTGGCAGGCGGGCACGCTGGACAGGGTGCTGGACAGGCTGGACCCCTTCACCGGGAAGGCGGCGTCGGCGGGCAGCAGCTCCTCCCAGGGCACGGAGAACACCCCGTCGAACAGCTCGTCGAAGGTGCGGGCGGGAAAGCGTTTGAGCAAAATCAGCACCCGCTCGGCGCAGCGCAGGTTGAGGTTTGCGGCGGCGATCATGCTCTCGTCGCCCGAAAAGGCGATGCGCCCGTCGGTGACCTGCACGTTCTCCGCCCCCAGGCGGCGCACCTCAAAGGCGGCGGTGCTCTCGGTGCCGAAGTAGCAGGGCGCGATCAATTCAAATTTCATAAAGGCAGCTCCTTTTTCTGCGGCCCGCCCCAAAACGGCGGGTCGGTGTTTGGCGGTTTTCGCCGGGATATTATCATAGCATCCCCCGCCCCGGCGCGCAAGGGAATTTTTCGCCCGACCAGCAAAAAGCCGCCCCGGGGCAGGCCCGGAGCGGCGTTTGTGGGTCAGTTCAGCGGGATCAGCACGCCGTAGCCGCCATCGGCGCGGCGGTAGACCACCTGGATCTGGTCGTTCTCCATGCTGCGATACATGAAGAAGCTGTGGCCCAGCAGATTCATCTGCAGGATGGCCTCGTCGGTGGAGCAGGGCTTGACCGCGAAGCGTTTTTCACGGATGACCTCAAAGGTCTCCTCCGGTTCGGGGTCAACGGGCCATTCCTCGGCGCGGGTCATCTTGGTGCTCAGGCGCTTGCGGTTCTTCACCAGGCGGCGGGTCAGCAGGTCCGCCGCATCCTCCAGCGCGGCTTCCATCTGGTCGGCGGTCTTTTCGGCCCGCACGGTGATGCCGTTGTCATAGACGGTGATCTCCACCGTCTGGCGGCTCTTTTCCACCGTGACCGTGACCTGCGCCTGGGTCTCCTCGGGGAAGAACTTATCCAGCTTTGCCAGGCGCTTCTCCGCTTTCTCGATGAACGAGGGTTTCAGGGAAACTCTGCGACCGGTGCATGTGACCTTCATAAACCTATGCCTCCTTTTGGCGGTCAGCCGCCGCAGGGCCTTTGCCCTTTGCACAGCCTCCGCCGCTTTGATACTATTATTATAGCAATTTTGCACAAAAAACACCAGAGAAAAGGCGTGTACAGTCTGTAAAGTTTTTGTGGCAAAGGTGTGTGAAAATGCACAAAACCCGCCGCCCCGAAAAGGGCGGCGGGCAGGAAGATTCACTCCGGGTCGCGCACGTTGATGATGAGCGCCAGAAAGCGCAGGGGCTTGTCGGTGCGGTTCTCGATGGAATGAGAGGAGCCGTCCCGGCACTGCATCATGTCGCCGGCGGCCAGGTCGTACTCCACGCCGTCCTCCGTCACATGGCCCACGCCCTCCAGGATGTAGTAGACCTCATACTCGCCCTGGTGCTTGTGATAGCCCACGGAACAACCGGGCTGGAGGGTGTTCACGGCGAACAGCCGCCCGGAGCCGTAGGCACACTCGGCGGGCAGGATATGGTGGACAGTGCACTCCCCTTCGCCCCCCGCCATCTTGGGACGGATCTCTTCCAGCTGGTCTTTGCAGAGAATTTTCATGGTTTCCCCCTCATTTCAGTTAAAATTGTAGGCCGTGACGATGGGCTCCCGGCCCAGGGTGCGGTCGTTGAAATACTCATACAGGCAGATGCCCAGGAAAGAGCCGCTGATGTTGTGGGCGTTGGTGTAGCCGTTGCCCAGCAGCTCGCACAGGGCATAATAGCTGCGCTGGCTGGAGCGGCAGTGGAGGTAGACCGGCACATCTTTGGGCACCTCGTTCATCCGCTCCCGGAACCGGGACAGGGGGATGTTCACCGCGCCCTTGAGGTGGCCGGCGGCGTACTCCCGCTCCTCCCGCACGTCGATGATGTACGCGCCCTGCTCCACCAGGCCGCGCACGGCGCTCACCGGCACCTGCTTTACCCGGCCTTCCAGCACGTTCAGCGCCACCAGCGCCGCCTGATTCACCACGTCCTTGGCGGTGCCGTAGACCGGCGAATAGCACAGTTCCAGCTCCTTCAGGTCCGCCAGGGTGCCGTTCATGGAGATGAGGGTGGCGATGACGTCCACACGGCGCACCGTGTCGCCCCGGCCGATGGCCTGGGCGCCCAGCACGCGGCCGGTGGGCGTTTCGAACACCAGTTTAAAGGCCATCCAGGCCGCGTCGGGCATGAGACCCACCTTGTCGGAGGAATAAAGGAGCACCGAATCGCAGGGGATGCCCGCCTTGCGGGCGGCCTTTTCGGAAAGGCCGGTAGCTGCGGCGTTCAGGTCGAATACCCGCACGCAGGCGGAACCGATAAAGCCCCGGGTGTCCGCCGGGCGGCCGCAGATGTGGTCCGCCGCCGCGCGGGCCTGCCGCTGGGCCGGGCCCGCCAGCGCCAGACGGCCGGGCCGCCGGGCAAGCCGGTCAAAGCTCTCCACCGCGTCGCCCACGGCGTAGACGTCCTCGTCCTCGGTGCGCCAGTTGGCGTCCACCTTGATGCCCCGGGTCTCGCCAATGGCAAGGCCGGCGTCCTTTGCAAGGGCTGTTTCGGGCGAAACGCCGATGGCCAGCACCACCATCTGGGCGGGCAGGTCAAAGGCCTCGCCGTCCCGGGTGACGGTGATGCCATCCGGGTGCACGGCGGTGAGCAGGCTGTTCAGCTCCACCTGCACACCGTTGTCCATCAGCTCCTTGTGCAGCAGCTGGGCCATGTCGCAGTCAAAGGGGGCCAGCACCTGGTCCGCCCCTTCCACCAGCGTCACCAGCAGGCCGGCGGCGGCCAGGTTCTCCGCCACTTCCACGCCAATGAAGCCGCCGCCCACCACCGCCGCGCGGGTCACGCCCTGCTCGTCGATGTAGGACTTGATGGCTTTCACATCGGTGACGTTGCGCAGGGTGAACACATGGGGGCTGCGCACGCCGGGGATGGAGCCGGGCACGATGGGCGCGGCGCCGGGGGCAAGGATGAGCTTGTCATAGCTCTCGGTGTATTCCGGGCCTTCTTTGGGCTGCACCGTCACGGTCTTGGCTGCCCGGTCGATGGACACCACCCGGCTGTTCACCCGCACCTCGATGTTGTGGCGCATTTTAAAGGCGCGGGGCGTCATCAGCACCAGGTCGTCGGCGTTGGGGATGGTGCCGCCCAGATGATAGGGCAGGCCGCAGTTGGAGAAGGAGACGTGCTCGCCCTGCTCAAACATGATGATCTCGGCTTTTTCGTCCAGCCGGCGCAGCCGGGCAGCCGCGCTGGCGCCGGCGGCCACGCCGCCCACCACGATCACTTTCATGGGTTCAACTTCCTTTCATCGGCGGGCAGGCCCGCCGTTCATTTCAAAAAATGCAAAAAGCGGGCTGCCGCTTGCCGACAGTCCGCCCTTTCGCCTTGTATTTCGGCCGCGATTCAGCGCCGGCGGGAATAGCCGCCTCCGCGGCGGTTCTCGGTGACCCGCTTGAGGTCGGAGATTTTCTCCTCGCTCTGGCTCTTGAACTTGGCCATCATGTCCTCAAAACTCATCTCGCCCTGGGGCGCGGCCGCCTTGGGCTGCCACACACGGGGCGCGTCGGAACGGCCGCCGCGCTGACCGCCGCGGGGCCCGCCCCGGTTCGGACGGGGTTCGGGAGGCAGGGTGCGCTTGATGGAGAGGGCGATCTTGCCGTCCTCCGCGATGCTGAGCACCTTGACCTTGACCTCCTGCCCTTCACTGAGCACGGTGGACAGGTCCTCGATAAAACTGTTGGACACCTCGGAGATGTGCACCATGCCGGTCTTTCCGCCGGGCAGCGCAACAAAGGCGCCGAATTTTTTGACGCCGGTGATCTTGCCTTCCAGAATGGCCCCTACCTCTAACTGCAACGCGATATAACCCCTTTATGTTTATTCTTGCAAAAGGCCCGCAACGCGGCGGTGAGCCGCAGCCTTTGTGCCGTGTTTATTGGCCGGTGACGTCGATGAACACCCGCTCGTTGGGCTTGGCGTAGCCCAGTTTGTCCCGCGCGACCCGCTCGATGATCTCCAGGTCGCTGCCGGATTCCAGCACCCGCTCCAGCTCGTCGTTCTGCTGACGCTGCTGTTCCAGCTGATTCTCCAGGTCCTGCAGCTCTTTTTGTTTCGCGGCGATGTCCACCTGGTTGAACACGAGGCCCGCCACCAGATAGCCGCCGATCAGCACGAGGCCCGCCCGCAGGAGAACGCGGGGCAGAAGCGGAGCACGCTTTTGCTTTTTTTCCATGCTGCCGGCCTCCTTCGCCGAAAAATGAGCGCATTGCCCCCGGGGAAAGCCCGACGGGTTATCTGAATTATACAACACACACCCTTTGTTTTTCAACTGTTTTTTACGGCGTTTTTTGGCTGCTGCGCGCAATTTGTCCCTTGCCGCGCCCGCCGCGCGGCCGCAAAGGCGCGCGAGGGGCCGCACCGCCAGCAGCCAGACGAAAACAAAGGGCCGGGCGATGGTCCATTTTACCAGCCGCTGGGCGGCGGCGCACCCCGGCGCCAGCACAAAAAAATACCCTGCCAGCCCCAGCGCCAGGCCCGACGCCATGTACCAGCGCACCACGCCGCTGTAGCTGCGGGAGGCGGCGAAGCTGCAGGCCAGCACGGCGGCGGCGAAGGCGGCGGCCACATCCAGCACGAAGCACACCGGCCGGCTGCCGCCGAACACAAAGCGGGACATATCGTAACACACCGCCAGAAAAAAGCCCAGCCCCAGGCAGCACAGGGTGTCCGCCAGGACATAGGGCGGGGCGGCAAGGGCCACCATAAGCCTTCAGCGCAGCAGGCGGCGCCACAGGCCGCCCGCCGCCGGCGCGGGTTCGGTGTACTGCACGGACTCGATGCGCCCGAAAATTTTCACCTCGCCCGTTTGAATGGAGAGTTCGCTCACCGAGAGCCCCTCGCCGCCCACCAGCAGGGTGCCCTGCTGGGTCTCCAGGGTGGCGCCGGTCTCGTCGCAGCTCACCACCCGCGTCACGCCGGTGGCGGTGAGGACGCCCCGGTCCTCCACGATGAGGTGATGGGGAAGCTTTGCCGCCGGACTTTCAGCGGGCCGGGCGGCGGGGGTCTTTTTTTCCTGCATGGTCTGCACCTGCCTTTTCGCCAATGTATATGCGGGCGCGGCAGGCGGTTATGCCCGGCGCAAGAAAACCGCCCCGAAAGCAGCGCCTTCGGGGCGGTCATTCTCAAAAAAGCGAAATCACCCTTCGATGACTTCGTACATTTCCCGGGCCACGTCCTTGCCGGCGGGGGCGAGGGTGGACAGCACCCGCACCTTGACCGGCTTGTTGCCGAAGGTGATCTCGATGACGTCCCCTTCCTTGACGGCGTAGCTGGCCTTGGCAGGCTTGCCGTTCACCAGGATGCGGCCCGCGTCGGCCACCTCGTTGGCCACGGTGCGCCGCTTGATGAGGCGGCTGACCTTCAGGTATTTGTCGATGCGCATAAAGCTCGCTCCTTTCCCGCCGGGCGCCCGGCGAAAGAGAAAACGGCCCTGCCCCGCGGCGCGGCGGCAGAGCCGTTGAAGATCGGGTCCGCTGTGATTACTTGGACACCGCGTCCTTCAGGGCCTTGCCGGCCTTGAAAGCGGGGGCGGTGGTAGCAGCGATCTGGATGGTCTCCTTGGTGCGGGGGTTGATGCCGGTGCGGGCAGCACGCTTGTGGGTCTCGAAGGTGCCGAAGCCAACCAGAGAGACCTTATCGCCGTCGGCCAGGGCCTTGGTGATGACTTCCACAGTGGCGTTGACAGCCTTCTCGGCGTCCTTCTTGGTCAGCTCGGCAGCCTCAGCGACAGCCGCGATCAGTTCAACTTTGGTCATGATGTTTTACCTCCAAAAATTTATGCCAGCACAAAGGGGATCATCCCTTTGGTGTCTGTTCGGTCTGCTTGGCCGCTTTCCAATAGCGGTCAAGGTCGTCGGGAGAGACCTGTTCCAGCGCCATGCCTTCGACGGCGGCCTGCTCCTCGCAAGCGATGACCCGGTTCTGGAACCGGGTGGTGGCCTGGCTCAAAGCCAGCTCACTGTCCTGCCCGAGCATGCGGCCCAGGTTGGCGGCGGCAAAGAGCACATCGCCCAGCTCCCACTGAACGCCCTCGTCCGAGGCCATGGCCTCTTTCAGCTCGGCCAGCTCGCTCTCAAGGTCAGCCAGCGCGGCGGCGGCGTCCGGATAGGCAAAGCCGTAGGCTCCGGCGCGCTTTTGCACCTTGGCCGCCCGCATCAGCGCGGGGAAGGCCGCGGGCACGCTCTCCAGCCGGCTCTTGGCGGTGGTGCGCTCCTTTTCGGCGTTTTTCAGCGCCTCCCAGTTGGAGAGCACCTCGCCGGTGGTCTCGGCCACCGTGTCGCCAAAGACGTGGGGGTGACGGTAGATGAGCTTTTTGCAGATGCCGTCGCACACCGAGTCGAAGTCAAAGACGTTCTTCTCGGCCTCCATCTGGCAGTGGAGGGCCACCTGCAAAAGCACGTCGCCCAGTTCCTCTTCCAGAAGGTGGGCGTCATTCAGGTCGATGGCTTCCACCGCTTCGTAGGTCTCCTCGATGAAATTGGCGCGGATGGACTGGTGGGTCTGTTCCTTGTCCCAGGGGCAGCCGTTCACGGGGTCGCGCAGGAGAGACACGATGCGCACCAGATCCTGGGCGGTATAGTGCTCTTTTTGCTCAAAGTCCACCAAACGGCTCACCTCCCTAATCGCTTTCTAATTTTACTCCACGGAAAATGGCTTTTCAAGCCCCTTTTTCCCTATTTTTGCCCTGCCGGTGCGGTTTTCATACTTCTGAACAAAATTCGAGCGAAATAGAACGGCGGAATGTGTGCAAACACCCATCCGCCGTTCGTTTTTTCGTTTTATTGCTGTTTAGCGCCGCGGCTCACTGTGAGCACCACCGCGCTGCCGCTTCCCTTTTGCCCCAGCTTACAGCTGTGCCCCGCACCCAGGACAAAACAGGGCATCCTCTTCCACCTCACAGCCGCACTGAGGGCAGGTCTTGGTGGCGGGCTCGGGCATATCGATGGGCGCCTCGCCCTCGGGGGCGGGCTGGCTCTTCAGCTCGCGGATCTTGTCGTCCAGCGCGCCGATGGCGGCGATGTACTTTTCCACCAGGGGGCGGTTCTCCTCGCCGTTTTTGGCCAGGCTGTAGACCAGGGCGCCCAGCTGACGCTCGGCCTTGGACTTCTTGCCCTGCAGCGCCAGCAGGTCGGTCTGACGCTTGCCCTCGCGGGCCAGGTCGGCGGCGGTCTTTTTGGCAGTGTCCACGGCTTTGGCGCCGGCCTCCAGAATGCGGTCGATATCAATGTTCACGTTCATTGCAGTGCACCTCTTTCTGCCGGCAGACGCCGGATGTTTCTGTGTTTATTATACTGCGCCGCCCTTCTCGGCGCAACCGTTCAGCCCAAAAACTCCCGAAGCATGGAGTTCTCGGGAACGAGGCTCTCGTCCAGCGCATCCACCAGCGCAAAGCGCCCGGCCAGGCTGTTCAGTGTTTCGCACAGGGGGTGCTCCGGGGGCAGGCTGCCCGCCAGCGACGCCGCGAAGGGCGCCAGCAGGCAAATTTCGTAGCTGAAGGAGGTATCCATCAGCAGGTCCGCCTCGGGCTTGAACACCTTGATGAATTTGTCCTCGCCGGCACACACGCCGCCCCACATGCCCAGGGTCTTTTCGATGCTGTGGCCGCGGAACTTGCAGTCCCGCATCATGCGGCGGGCGAGACGGATGTCCCGGGTGGGCAGCACGCGCTGGCCCCGGTAGCTGTATTCCTCACGCAGGCCGGCGTAAATTTTGTAGGCACTGCCGGCGGGCAGCGGGGCGGTGAGCTCCGGGTTCAAAGCGTGGATGCCCTCGATGATGCACACCCCGCCGGGCACCGACAGAGGGATCTTTTCCTCCTTGCGGGTCTCGGTGACAAAATCGAACTCCGGCAGAAGGGTCTCGCCGGTGGCCAGGATGTCCTTGAGGCACCGGTGGATCTCTTTCATGTCCAGGGCGGTGACGTTCTCATAGTCCTTGCTGCCGTCGGGCAGGCGGGGGTATTCGTCCAGATTTTTATAGAAATTGTCCAGGCTGACCACCTGGGCGGGGCAGCCCCGCACCCGCAGCGCCGCCGCCAGCTTGTTGGCTGTGGTGGTCTTGCCGGAGGCGGAGGGCCCGGTGAGCATAACGATGGGGCAGCCGCTGGCCAGCACCTCGCTGGCCGCCGCGTGGATGCGGCCCTCGTACTCCATCTCGCAATGGCGCACAAAGCTCTGGGCACTCTCGGCGGCGGTGTTGATGAGGCTGATCTCAACCAATCGTTTGGGGATCCAGATAGCGGGCATAGAATTCGCTCACTCCTTCCTTGCGCTGGAGGATGGTGTCAAATCCGTTGATGTACTCGGCGGGGTACTTATAGTTGAAGATGCGCTGGATTTTGTCGCCGCCGGGCTGCACCAGCTTGGTGGAGCCGCCCGCGCCCGCCGACAGGATGGAGTGCACTTCCTCCATGATATAGATATTATAGTACCCTTCTTTGCCCGGTTTGCACCAGCCGGTGTTTTCCAGATTCTGCAGGGTACCCTTTTGGCGGTAAAGATAATAGGGCCGGTAGCCCGCCTCGCTCAGCGCGCTGCATTTTTCCAGCATGGCGGCCACATCGCCGTAGTCGGCGGCGGCGCTGCCGATGACCAGGTTGGAGGCCCGCTTCAGCGTGAGGGTGTGGACGGTGATATTTTCCGGGGAAAGGGAGATGGCGGTGGAAAGGCTCTTTTCAAAACCTTCTACCGTGTCGCCGGGCAGGCCGGCGATGAGGTCCATGTTGATGTTGTCGTGGCCGGCGGCCCGGGCTTCCTCGAAGCAGCGCAGGATGTCCGCCGCCGAGTGCTTGCGGCCAATGCGGGCCAGCACCTCGTCGCTGAAGGTTTGGGGATTGATGGAGATGCGGGTGGCGCCGTACTCTTTCAGCACCGCCAGCTTTTCGGCGTCGGTGCAGTCGGGGCGGCCCGCCTCCACGGTGTACTCTTCCAGTTTGGAAAGGTCGAAGCACTCGGCCACCGTGCCCATCAGCTTGCGCAGTCCGTCCGCCGAGAGGGCCGTGGGGGTGCCGCCGCCGATGTAAATGGTCTTGAGGTTCAGCCCGCAGCCTTCCGCCTGGTCCCGCATGGCCCGCACTTCGTTGCAAAGCGCGTCCAGATAGGGCTCCATCAGCTTGCCCTCCCGCTGGGTGGACAGGGACACAAAGCTGCAATAGCTGCACCGGGAGGGGCAGAAGGGGATGCCGATGTAAAGGCTGTAGTCCCGCGCCCCGCGGGCCGCCAGAATGGGCCGTTGCAGGTCGGCAATGGACTTTGCCAGCCGGAATTTTTCCTCGCTGCAGTCGTATTTTTCCAGAAAGAGCCGGCGGATGTCCTCTTCGGAGAGGCCGGCGGCGCGGCGGTCGTGGATGATGCGCACCGGGCGCACGCCGGTGAGCTTGCCCCAGGGCGGGCGGATGCCGGTGACCTGTTTCAGCAGCTCATACACAAGGCTGGCCAGCTCGTACTCCGCCTGTTTTTCGTCGGCGGGCGCGGGGGCGTACAGCACGGTGCACTTGCCGCCCAGGCGCACGCCTGCCGCGAGGCGGCGGCCCGCCCGGGCCAGCACCGCGTCCTCTTTCTGAGGCAGCCGGCGCACCAGCCGGGCGTTTGCGAAAAAGAGCCGGGCCACGTTTTCCGGCTCATAGACCGAGGCGAGGCCCCGGACACAGATGTTCATGTCAGTTCTCCTTGACGTTGAGATAGGGGTTGGAGGCCTTTTCTTCCCCCAGAGTGGAGAAGGGGCCGTGGCCGGGCAGCACCTGGGTGTCGTCCGGCAGGGGCAGCGCCCGCAGCTTTGCAAGGCTTTGGCACAGTTCTTCCCAGCTGCCGCCGGCAAGGTCGGTGCGGCCCACGTCGCCGGCGAAGAGTGTGTCGCCGGTGAAGAGCAGCCCTTCACACAGCAGCACCCAGCTGCCCTTGCTGTGGCCTGGAGTGTGCCAGGGGGTGATGGAAAGGCCCGCCAGATTCAGCGTTTCGCCGTCGGTGTAGCCCAGGGTGCCGGGGCCGGCGGGCATCAGCTGGGTGCCGCGCGCGTCCGCCGGGTCGAGATACACCGGGCAGTTCCACCGCTTTTCCAGCGCGGGCAGGCCGGTCATGTGGTCGTAGTGGCCGTGGGTGAGCAGGATGGCCTCCAGCGAGGCCCCCTCCCCTTCCAGCAGCTTGTCAAAGGCGGCAAGGCCGGGCGCGGGGTCGATGACCACGGCCTTGTTCCCCTCGCCCAGCAGCACGAAGCTGTTGGTCTCCAGGGGGGCGGGGCCGTTGAGATGGAATACTTTCATGGGTGGCTCCTTTTTTGACGCAGGGCGTTTTACCACTGGTCGGTGTCGATGACGATGGTCACGGGGCCGTCGTTGGCGATGTTCACCAGCATATCCGCGCCGAACTCGCCGTGCTTGACCTCTTTCAGGCCCTGCTTTTCCATCTCAGCCAGGAACAGCTCGTAGGCGTCAATGGAGAGGGGCGGCTTTGCCGCGGTGATGTAGCTGGGGCGTTTGCCCTTTTTGGTGTCGCCGTAGAGAGTGAAGTTGCTCACCACCAGGGCGGAATAGCCCAGGTCCACGGCGCTCTTGTTCAGTTTACCCTCCTCGTCCGGGAAAACACGCAGATTGGCGCACTTTTCGGCGAGTTTGGGCACAATGTCCAGCGTGTCGGTGTCCTTGACGCCCAGCAGGATGACGATACCGGGGCCGATGGCTCTCGGCTCGCCCCCGTTCACCGACACGTCCGCTTTGCGCACGCATTGAATGACAGCTCGCATGGTTTCTTTCCTCCTTCGCGCCGGCCTTTAGATGCGGATGACCTGAATGACGTCCCGCACCTTGCGCAGCTTTGCCAGCACGTTGTTGAGATGTTCGGTGTTGGAGATGCCCAGGGTGATGCTCATGGCGGCGCGGCCGTTGTCCACCGCGCGGGCGCTCATGGCGTAGATGGGCACCCGCAACTCGCCCAGGGCCACCGCCACATCGCCCACCAGGCCGTCCCGGTTCATGGAGATGAGTTCCAGGGTAGCCTGATAGTTCTCCTGCTCGCTGGCCTCCCAGTGGGCGGGCACCCAGCGGCCCCGGTTCTCGGGGTTGGACAGGCTGGCCTGCACGTTCTGGCAGCTCTTTTTGTGGATGGACACGCCGAAGCCCCGGGTGATGAAGCCCACGATCTCGTCGCCGGGCAGCGGGGTGCAGCACTTGGCGAACTTGACGGGGCAGTTGTCGATGCCCTCCACCACCACGCCGTCGGTGCTCTTGGTGGTCTTGATGGGAATGTCCGCCAGGACGGCGGCCTTGGGCTGGGCGGCTTTGAGCTTGGCGTATTCGTCCTTCACCTTGCCCATCAAACGGCTGAGCTGCAGGCCGCCGTAGCCCAGGGCGGCGTACATCTCCTCCACGGAGTTGAGCCGCTGGCGGCGGGCAATTTCGGCCATGAAATCGTCCCACTGGTCGTCGGGCACGTTGATGAGGTTGCGGCGCATCTCCTTTTCCAGTGCCTCGCGGCCTTCCTGGATGTTTTCCTCCCGCCGCTCCTTCTTGAACCAGTTGCGAATTTTGTTGCGGGCCTCGCTGGTGGTGACGATTTTAAGCCAGTCGCGGCTGGGGCCCTTGTCCGCCGGGCCGGTGAGGATCTCGATAATTTCGCCGGTGGCCACCTTGTGGTCGATGGGCACGATGCGCCCGTTCACCTTGGCGCCTACCATGCGGTTGCCCACCGCCGAATGGATGGCGTAGGCAAAGTCGATGGCGGTGGCGCCGGCGGGTAGGTTGATGACGTCGCCCCGGGGGGTGAAGGCAAAGACCTCCTCGGGCAGCAGGTCGCCCTTGATGTCCTGCAAGAGGCTGCCCGCGTCGTCGCTCTCCCTCTGGCTCTCCAGCAGCTGACGCACCCAGGCCAGGCGCTCGTCCAGCCGGTCGGAGCCCTGCACGCCCGCCTTGTACTTCCAGTGGGCGGCCACGCCGTACTCGGCCATCTGGTCCATCTCGCGGGTGCGGATCTGTACCTCGAAGGGGATGCCCTCGTGGCCGATGACGGTGGTGTGCAGCGACTGGTAGCCGTTGGGCTTGGGGGTGGAGATATAGTCCTTGAACCGGTTGGGGATGGGGTGGTACATATCGTGGATGATGCCCAGGGCGTTGTAGCACTCGGCCACCGTGTCCAGAATGATGCGCACCGCGTAAACATCGTAAATTTCCGCGAAGTCCCGGTCCTGGATGAACATCTTGCGGTAGATGCCGTAGACGCTCTTCACCCGGCTCTTCATGGCGGCGTTCTCCATGCCGTTCTCCGCCAGGCGCTGCTGGATGATGCGGCTGGTCTCGGCCACGAAGGTCTCGCCGCCGTTGCCCGCCAGCAGGTCTTTTATCTCCTGGTAGCCCACCGGGTCCAGGTACCGCAGGCTGCGGTCTTCCAGCTCTTCCTTGATGTTGCTGATGCCAAGGCGGTGGGCGATGGGGGCGTAGACCTCCATGGTCTCCAGGGCCTTGTCCCGCCGCTTCTGCTCGGGCCAGGCATCGCCGGTGCGCATGTTGTGCAGCCGGTCGCACAGCTTGATGATCATGACCCGCACGTCCTGGCTCATGGCAAGCAGCATCTTGCGCAGGTTTTCCGCCTGCTGCTCCTCCACGCTGGAGAACTGGATTTTGGTCAGTTTGGTGACGCCGTCCACAAGACGGGCCACGTCCGGCCCGAACTGGGACTGGATGTCCTCCAGGGCGGTGGCGGTGTCCTCCACCACGTCGTGCATCAAAGCGGCGGCCAGGCTCTCGGTGTCCATGCCCAGCTCCACCAGCAGCAGCGCCACGTTCAGCGGGTGGCAAATGTAAGGCTCGCCGGAGCGGCGGAACTGGCCCGCGTGGGCGGCGTCCGCCAGGGCGTAGGCCTTATCCAGCATTTCAAGATCGTAGGGGCGGCCGGTGCCGGCGACCGCCTTTTTTAAATCAGCGTAGGTGATGTAGTCTGCCATGGATCATGCCTCCAGAGCTTTCAGAATGGGTGCGGCGGAAAGGTCTTTTTTGCCTTCCACCGCCGCCGGAGCCAGACGCCGGGCGCCGCTTTCCCGCTGCACCTGCACCAGACCCAGCTGGCGCAGGGCCTTGAGGCCCACAAGGGTGCGGCCGGTGTTCTGCGGGCCCATGCGGGCCAGCAGGGGCAGCAGGTCGTCCACCGAGACGCCGCCCTGCCGGATGAGCCGGTAGAGGGCCGCGATGTGCCTCCGGTCGGGCAACAACAGGCGCTTTTCCTCGCTTGTGAGGGATGCGCCGTTGTTGAACGCTTCGTAAAGGGTCGCCTGCCGCACTGCCTCGTCGGGCAGGCCCGCAGGCCGCAGCGAGCGCACCCGGGCGGAGATCTGCGGCCCGTTTTTGCCGTCATAGACCGAGAGGGTCAGGGCCGCGTCCACCCGGTCCCCCGGCTGATAGGCCAGCTGGGCGGGGCTGGTGCCGAAGCAGACGGCAAAGATGCTGCCGCCGCCCTGCCGCAGACGGATGCGGCTGTGCTTGCCCTCGCTCACCGGGAACACCCCGTCCACCACCGCGTCCCCCAGGAAGAAGACCGGAGCGGGGTTTTCGTGGCCGCAGGGGGCCAGGTAGGAAAGGCTGTCCACATCCGCCACGGTGAGGGCGTCCAGACGCACGGCGGCGTCCAGGCGCAGAGGCGGGGTCTGGATCACGGGGTACTCTTTGGCGGCGTAGTCGTTGATGGCCCGGCGCAGGGCGGGGATGTTCTCCTCCGTCACCGACAGGCCCGCCGCCATGGCATGGCCGCCGAAGCGGATGAGCACCGGCGCGCAGGCGCTGATGGCGCCGTGGAGGTTGAAGCCGGGCACGCTGCGCCCGGAACCTTTGCCCTCGCCGTTCTGCACGCTGATGACCAGCGTGGGTTTGCCGTATTTTTCCACCAGGCGGCTGGCCACGATGCCGATGACGCCGGGGTGGAAACCCTCGCCCCAGACCAGCAGCACCCGGTCCCGCAGGCGGGAGGGGTCGGCGGCGATCTGGGCCTCGGCTTCGTTCAAAATGGCCTGTTCGGCGGCCTGGCGGTCGGCGTTGGCCTGGTTCAGGCGGTCGGTGAGGGCCTGGGCTTTTTCAAAATCTTCGCAGAGCAGCAGCTGCAGCGCGGTGGAGGCGGTCTCCATCCGGCCGGCGGCGTTGAGCCGCGGGGCCAGGGCAAAGCTGATGTTTTCGGAGGTGACCGGCTTGTCGCCCAGGCCGCAGCCCTCCAGCAGCGCCACAAGGCCCGGCCGCTCGCAGTTTTCCAGCGCGGCGAGGCCGTGCTTGACGATGGTGCGGTTCTCGCCGGTGAGGGGCATCACATCCGCCACCGTGCCGATGGCAGCCAGGTCGCCGCACTGCTCCAGCAGTTCCTCCGGCGGGCAGCCGTCCAGCGCGGCACACAGTTTGAAGGCCACCCCCGCGCCGGACAGGCACTTGAAGGGGCTTTCATCGTCGGCGCGGGCGGGGTCCACCACCGCCACCGCCTCGGGCAGCGTTTCGCCGGGCAGGTGGTGGTCGGTGACCACCACGTCCAGCCCCAGCTCGGCGGCGCGTTTGATCTCCCCGACGGCGGAAACGCCGTTGTCCACGGTGATGATGAGCTTGAAGCCCTTTTCCGCAAGGCTCTCCACGATGGGCACGGTGAGGCCGTAGCCCTCTTCGTCCCGGCTGGGCAGTTTGCAGCGCACGCTGGCGCCCATGCCCCGCAGATGCTCAAACAGCAGGGCGGTGGCGGTGACGCCGTCCACGTCGTAATCACCGAAGATGACGATGGGCTCGCCCGCGTCCACCGCTTTTAAGATACGCGCCGCGGCCTTGTCCATATCCTTCAGCGCGAAGGGGTCGCTCAAGGGGGCATCTTCCGTGAGGAAGGCCATGGCCTTTTCGGGGGTGGAGAGGCCCCGGGTCACAAGGATGCGCGCCAGCAGGCCGGGCGCGCCGATGGCCGCGGCCAGCTTGGCCACGGTCGATTCGTCGGGCGTTGGTACCTGCCAGGTGCGGAAATTCATGGGCTAGAGCTCCTTATGGTCAAGATTGGTATTCCGCCAGCCCGTCCTGGGCCAGCATGGTCTGCATGGCGCTGATCTCGCTGGAGATGTCCAGCGCCGTGTCGGTGAGAAGGTCGTTGCGCAGGTTGTCGAAGGCGGTGTTCAGTGTGGCGAGGATGCCGCCGATCTCCTGGCGGATGTTGCCCGCGGCCTCGCCCTGCTGGTCCTTCACGTCGGCGTAGGTGCGCAGCAGCTTGAGAGTGGTGGGCATATAGTAGCGGGCAAACTTGCGCACCTTGCCGGCGCTGGCCGGGTGGGCCTTCACCCAGTTCTGGATGTCGGCGGTGGTGACGCGCATGTGGAGCAGGCTGTCCCGCAGTTCGGGCTGGTCGGTCATGGAGGCGATGTGCTCACCCAGCAAAAAGTCGAAGTCGGTGCACTGCTGCATCAGTTCCGCCAGCTCATTGGCGCCGGCGGGCGCAGCCTCGGCCCGGGCGGCGGCCTCCTGCCGCCGCTGCAGCGCGCGGTACTCCGCGGCGCTGATGAAGAACACGTCGTCATCGTCATCCAGGAAAGCGTCCGGCAGCCAGCCCTGGCGGATCATCCGGTCCAGGTCTTTTTTCACATAGCTCACCGGGCGGCGAGCGGCCTCCGCCATCCGCTGCAGCGGCACCGAGCGGTCGCTGCCCATGGCGGTGAGGTACCGGCGCAGCCGCCCGCGGCGGGCAGGCTGGCCGAAGGCCCACCGGGCGGCGAACGCGAAAGCGGCGGTGACGCCCAGAAGGAACACCAGGGAGATAAGGCCGATCACTTCAAAGTAAAAGGCGAGGCTGAAGACCACGGTCAGCGCCATGAGGCCGGTGGCCGCCGCGCAGCAGACAGCCAGCGTGCCGCCGAAGATGCACAGGCCGTCCCGCAGGCCGGAGGAAAGATTGGAACCCGCATGGTTCACCTTGGAAGCGAGAGCGTCCCCCGCCCGCCGGGCCGCCTGCTGGGCCTGGCTGTGCTGCGCCGGCTTGCGAGCGGCGCTTTTGCCCACTTCCCGCGCCGCGTCGCTCAGGGCGCTGCCCACTTCACGGGTGGCGTCGCCCAGCGCGCCGCCCACCTCTTTGGCGATGACCTTGCCCAGCTCATGGATGCTTTCCACCAGTTCCCGGGTAGAATCGGAGTTCTGGCCGCCGGAGGTTTTCTGTTCCGAAAACGTCTGCTGCACTTTCTGGCGCAGGATGCGCTCGTATTGATAAGGATCTCTGGGATTCTGGTTTTCGGCCATGGCGGCCACCTGCCTTTCAAAAGGAGATGTGCGCCCGCAAGGGGCGAAAAAACGAGTTTATTCCGTGGGGGCGCTGCCCTCGATGAGGGCCCGGGCCACCCGCAGGCCGTCCACCGCGGCGCTCATGATGCCGCCGGCATAGCCCGCGCCCTCGCCGCAGGGGTAAAGCCCCGGCAGAAGGGTACATTGGAAATCGGCCCCCCGCTCCAGCCGGACAGGGCTGGAGGTGCGGGTCTCGAGGCCGGTGAGCACCGCCGACGGCCCGGCGTATCCGGGCAGCTTGCGGTCGAAAGCGGCAAGGCCGGTGCGAAGGCCCTGGGCCAGTTCCCCGGGCAGCAGGCTGCCCAGGTCAAAGGCGCGCACGCCCCGGTCGTAGGTGGGCCGCACCGCGGAGAGACGCAGCGTCCCCTCCCCTTTCAAGAAGCTCTGCACCGTCTCGGCGGGGGCGGTGTAATCGCTGCCGCCCGCCCGGAACGCCGCCTGTTCCAGCTGCCGCTGGAAGGCCACCGCCTTCATGGCGTCGCCGCCGAAGTCGGAGCCGTCCAGGCTGATGACCACCGCCGCGTTGGCGTTTTTGCCCGCCCGGGCGTGGTAGCTCATGCCGTTGGTGAGCACGCCGCCCTCCTCGCTGGCCGCGGCCACCACCTGGCCGCCGGGGCACATGCAGAAGGTGTAGACGCACCGCTTGCCCACATGGTGGCTCAGCTGATACTCGCCGGGAGGCAGCGCCGGATGGCCGGCGGCGGCGTGGTAGAGGCCTTTGTCGATGTCGGTTTGCAGATGCTCAGCCCGGAAGCCTACCGAGAAGGGCTTGGCCGAGAGCGGCAGGCCGCTTTCGGCCAGCATGGCAAAGGTGTCCCGGGCGGAGTGGCCCACCGCCAGCACCAGGCGCTGGCAGGGAATGAGCCCCGCGGTGGTGTTCACGGCGGTCAGCCGCCCGTTTTTGGTCACAAGACCGGTGAGGGCGGTCTCAAAGAGCACCCGCCCGCTCAGGGCCTCGATCTCGGCGCGGATGGAGGAAATGACGCCCCGCAACAGGTCAGTGCCCACATGGGGCTTCTGCTGCCAGGCGATCTCGGGGGGCGCGCCGTGGGCCAGCAGGGTGTCGGTGACAAAGCCGCAAAGCTCGTCCCCGATGCGGGTGGTGAGCTTGCCGTCAGAAAAAGTGCCCGCGCCGCCCTCGCCGAACTGGATGTTGGCGTTGGGTTCCAGCGCTCCGCCGGCGGAAAAACGCTCCACCGCGGCTACCCGTTTTTCCAGGGCCGGACCCCGCTCCAGCACCAGCGGGCGGTAGCCTGCCCTTGCCAGCGCCAGCGCGGCGAACAGGCCCGCAGGCCCGAGGCCCGCCACCACCGGCGGATCGTTCAGCGGCGCGCCGCCGGGCAAAGGGCGGTATTCGGCGTGGCGGGCCAATGCAACACAAGGCGCGGAACCGGCCAGAGCCAGTTCCGCACCTTCGTCTTTGAGGCGCACGCCGATGGTATACACCAGCGAGGGCCGGCCGTGGCGGGCGTCCACCGAAAGGCGGGCCACGCCGGCGCCGGCCACGTCGCCGGGGCGTACTTTTAAGATCTTCAGCGCTCTGTCCGTCGCCTCGGCCTCAGGCCGGGGCGTGTTCAGGGACAGGCGTACTCCTCGCACCAGCAGCATCAGCCCTGCGCTCCGCTGGCGCTGACCTGGCACTCCACCGAGTAGCTGCCGGTGGCGAAGATGGTGGTGGAAGCCGGGATCTGAATGCTGGCGGCCAGCTTTTCGCGGCCTTCGGCGATCTGGATGTCGGAAGCGTCCACCACCGCCACCACGCTGTTGGGGCTGAGGGCCTCCAGCTCCTCCTCGGGGCCCACCAGCGTCACGCTGCTGATGCGGGAATCCAGCGCCCTGATCTGCATGTTGGCCGGCTGGTTGATGACCCGGATCTG